>JBILSW010000233.1:0-5403 GCA_044371895.1 Rubrivivax sp. | reverse complement strand
GACGACGCGTCGCGCGGCTTCAGCTTCCGCGCCGACGCGCCGCTGGACATGCGAATGGACACCACGCGCGGCGAGACGGCCGCCGAATTCCTGGCCCGGGCCGACACCAAGACCATCGAGGAGGTGATTCGTGAACACGGCGAAGAACGGTTTGCTGCTGCGATTGCAAAGGCGCTTGTCGCTCGCCGCGAAAGCGGCGCTCCCGTCCGCACAACCCTCGAGCTTTCCGCGCTCGTGGCTCGTGCCGTCAAGACCCGCGAGCCGGGCCAGGACCCTGCAACGCGCACGTTTCAGGCTCTTCGGATTCACGTCAACGCCGAGCTTGAGGCGCTGCAACAGGGCCTGAAGGCGGCGCTGGCGCTGCTGGCGCCCGCGGGGCGGCTGGTGGTCATCAGCTTCCACTCGCTGGAAGACCGCATCGTGAAGACCTTCATCGCCGCCGAGAGCCGCGACGTCGTCGACCGCCGCGCGCCCATGGCGCCGCCGCGGCCGCTGCGGCTGGAGGCGCTGGCGCGCGTCAAGCCCTCGGCCGCCGAAGTGGCGGCCAACCCGCGCGCCCGCTCGGCGGTGATGCGCGTGGCCGAACGCACGGCGGTGCCCGCATGAGCGCGCCGGGCCGCTTCCAAGCGCTCATCCCGCAGCCCGAAGGGCGGAGGGACGCCCCATGATGCACAAGCTCGACCTGTTGCTGGTGGCGCTTCTGCTGGCCAGCGCGCTGGGGCTGGTGCGCACGGCCTACGAGTCGCGCCGGGTGTTCGCCGAGCTCGACCGCGCGCGCGCCGAGCAGCGCCAGCTCGACGCCGAATACCGGCGGCTCGACGCCGAGCGCCAGGCCCAGGCCACCCATGCGCGCGTGCAGCGCGTGGCGCGCGAGCAGCTGAACATGGGCAGCGTCACGCCGGCCATCACGGTGTATGTCGACGACGTGCCGGCCGCGCCGGGGGGCGCCCGATGAGCGGCACCGGCCGCCAGCACGGCAGCGGCGCCCGCGCCCGGGGCACCGGCGCGGCCGCTGGCCTGGGCGGCGTGAAGAGCGTCAACTACGCCACCAGCCCGCTGCTGGCCAGCCCGACGCCGCCCTGGCGCTCTCGCTTCGTCGTGGCCCTGGTGGCGGCGGGCTTCGCGGTGCTGTTCCTGCGCGCCGTGTGGCTGCAGATCGTGCACACCGACTTCTACCAGGCCGAGGGCGAGAAGCGCTTCGTCGTGACGCAGCCGCTGCCGGCCAGCCGCGGCCGCATCGTCGACCGCCACGGCCAGTTGCTGGCCACCAGCGTGGCCATGACCAGCGTGCAGGTGGAGGCGCGCAGCTTCGCCGCCGACGTGGCGCAGCGCCGCGCCCTGGCCGCGGCGCTGAAGCTGCCGTTCGCCGAGCTGCAGGAGCGGCTCGAGGGCGCCACCGGCACCGTGCTGATCAAGCGCCACGCCACCGACGAGCAATGGCAGGCCGTGCAGTCCCTGGGCCTGAAGGGCGTGCAGCGGCTGCCCGAGTACCAGCGCCGCTGGCCCGAGGGCGAGTCGGCCGCGCACGTGGTGGGCTTCACCGACATCGACGGCAAGGGCATCGACGGCATCGAGCTGGCCTTCCAGCAGCGCCTGTCGGGCCAGCGCGGCCAGCGCACCGTGGTGCGCGACCGCTTCGGCCGCGTCGTCGAGGACGTGGGCGAACAGGCCGACCCGCGCCACGGCGACGACGTGCGGCTGGCCATCGACAGCAAGGTGCAGTTCTTCGCCTGGCAGCGCCTGCGCGAGGCCGTGATCGAGCACCGCGCCCGGCGCGGCAGCGTGGTCGTGCTCGACGTGAAGAGCGGCGAGGTGCTGGCCCTGGCCAACTACCCGAGCTACGACCCTGCCCGGCGCGCCACCATGCACCGGGAGAGCCTGCGCAACGCGGCGCTCACCGACGTCTTCGAGCCCGGCTCGACGATGAAGCCCTTCATAGCCGCGCTGGCGCTGGAGCGCGGGCCCTGGCGGCCCGACACGCGCATCGACACCGCGCCGGGCCAGATCGTGGTCACCGGCAGCCGCATCACCGACGCCCACCCGCACGGCGTGCTCACCGTGTCCGAGGTGGTGCAGAAGAGCAGCAACGTCGGCACCGTGAAGATGGCGCTGCAGATGCCGGCGCGCGAGATGCACGCGCTGTACACCGCCATCGGCCTGGGCCAGCGTCCGCAGATCGACTTCCCTGGCGCCGTCACCGGCCGGCTGCGGCCCCACAAGAGCTGGCGCCCGGTGGAACAGGCGACCATGAGCTACGGCTACGGCCTGTCGGCCAGCCTGTTCCAGCTGGCGCGCGCCTACACGGTGTTCGCCAGCGACGGGCAGCTGCTGCCGGTGAGCATGGTCCGGCGCGAGGACGGCGAGGTGGTCGCCGGCCAGCGCGGCACGCCCGAAGGCGCTGCTCCGGCTGTCGCCGGCCAGCGCGTGATGAGCCCCGAGACGGCGCGCGCCGTGCGCGAGATGCTGCGCCAGGCCGCCGGCCCCGGCGGCACCGCGCCCAAGGCGCAGGCCCTGGGCTACTCGGTGGGCGGCAAGACCGGCACCGCGCGCAAGCTCGAGGGCAAGACGTACAGCACGAGCAAGTACCGCTCGTTCTTCGTCGGCCTGGCGCCGGTGAACGAGCCGCGCATCGTGGTGGCGGTGATGGTCGACGAGCCGGGCCGGGGCGTCTACTTCGGCGGCGAGATCGCCGCGCCGGTGTTCAGCCAGGTGGTGGCGCAGACGCTGCGCAGCATGAACGTGGCGCCCGACCTCGACGTCAAGGCGCAGATCGCCGGCAAGGCCACGCCCGCGGCAACGGAGAGCTTCTAGATGCAGCGGCTCGCCAGTCCCGAGCAGGCCGCGCAGTGGCTGCGCGCGCGCGTGCCGCAGGGCATGCTGGTGGCCGACAGCCGCCGGCTGCAACCCGGCGACGGCTTCGTCGCCTGGCCCGGCCAGGCCGTGGACGCGCGCCGCTTCGTGGCCGGGGCGCTGGCATCGGGCGCGGCCGCCTGCCTCATCGAGGCCGAGGGCGCCGAGGCCTGCGGCCTGCCGGCCGACCCCCGCGTGGCCGCTTACGCCGACCTGAAGGCCGCCACCGGCGTCATCGCGCACGGCTTCTTCGGCCGGCCGTCGGAGCGCCTGGCGGTGGTGGCCACCACCGGCACCAACGGCAAGACCAGCACAGCCTGGTGGATGGCGCAGGCGCTGTGCGCCCTGGGCCGACCGGCAGGGCTGATCGGCACCCTGGGCGTGGGCGAGCCGCCGTCGTCGCGCGGGCCCGGCCACCTGCGGGACACCGGCCTGACCACCCCCGACCCCGTGACGCTGCACGCCACGCTGGCGCGCTTCGCGCGCGACGGCCTGGCGGCCTGCGCGATGGAGGCCTCGTCGATCGGCCTCGTGGAGCACCGGCTCGACGGCTGCGCCATCGACGTCGCGCTGTTCACCAACCTCACGCAGGACCACCTCGACTACCACGGCACGATGCAGGCCTACGGCGCCGCCAAGCGCCGGCTGTTCGAGTGGCCCGGCCTGAAGGCCGCGGTGGTGAACGTGGACGACACCTTCGGCGCGCAGCTGGCAGCCGGGCTGCGCAGCAGCGGCATCGACCTGTGGACCGTCTCGCTGCATGCTGATGCGCGGCTGGTGGCCGGCGAGCGCCGCTACGGCCCCGACGGCCTGGTGTTCGAGGTGGCCGAGGGCGCCGAGCGCCGGCGGCTGGCCACCGGCGTGGTCGGCGAATTCAACGCCAGCAACCTGCTGGTGGTGCTGGGCGGGCTGCGCGCCCTGGGCGTGCCGTTGGCCGAGGCCGTGGCCGCGCTGGGCGCGCTGACGCCGGTGCCCGGGCGGCTGCAGCGCGTGGCCGGCGAGGGCGACGACGTCGAGGCCGTGGTCGACTACGCGCACACGCCCGACGCGCTGCAGCAGGTGCTGGCGGCGCTGCGCCCCCTGGCGGCGGCCCGCGGCGGCCGGCTGCTGTGCGTGTTCGGCTGCGGCGGCGACCGCGACGCCACCAAGCGCCCGCTGATGGGCGCCATTGCCAGCCGGCTGGCCGATCGCGTCGTCGTGACCAGCGACAACCCGCGCAGCGAGGACCCGGCCGCCATCGTGGCCCAGGTGCTGGCCGGCGCGGGCGCGAATGCCGAAGGCGTGGCCGACCGCCGCGAGGCCATCGCCCGCGCCGTGCGCGAGGCCGCAACGGGCGACGTGCTGCTGATCGCCGGCAAGGGCCACGAGACGACGCAGGTGGTGGCCGGCGTGGCCCACCCCTTCAGCGACGCCGACGAGGTGCGCTCCGCGCTGGCGCAGCGGAGGTCCGCCGCATGATGACCCTGGCCCAGGCCCACGCCCTGCTGCGCGGCAGCACCGTGCTCGGCAGCGGCGAGCTGGCCTTCACGCGGGTGCACACGGACACGCGCAGCATCGAGCCCGGCGACCTCTTCGTGGCGCTGCGCGGCGAGCGCTTCGACGGCCACGAGTTCATCGCCCAGGCCCGGGCGCGCGGCGCCGTGGCCGTGCTGGCCAGCCGCGCCGACGCCCTGGGCGAGACCAGCCCCGGTGGCCTGCCCGGGCTGCTGGTGGCCGACACGCTGGCCGGGCTGCAGCAGCTGGCCCAGGGCTGGCGCCACCGCTTCCACCTGCCGCTGGTGGCCGTGGCGGGCAGCAATGGCAAGACCACCGTCACGCAGATGGTGGCCGCCATCCTGCGCGCCGCGCACGGCAGCGGCATGCTGGCGACGGCCGGCAACCTGAACAACCACATCGGCGTGCCGCTCACGCTGCTGCGGCTGCGCCAGGACGACGAGCACTGGCACCGCGCCGCCGTGTTGGAGCTGGGCATGAACCACCCGGGCGAGATCGCCCTGCTGGCTGCGCTGGCGCAACCCACGGTGGCCCTGGTGAACAACGCGCAGCGCGAGCACCAGGAGTTCATGAAGAGCGTAGAGGCCGTGGCCGACGAGAACGGCGCCGTCATCGACGCGCTGCCGGCCGGCGGCACTGTGGTCATCCCGGCCGACGACACCTTCACGGCACGCTGGCGCGCGCGCGCCGGTGCGCGGCGCGTGCTCAGCTTCGGCACGGACGACACGCAGGGTCGCGGCGCCGACGTCGTGGCCAGTGGCACCTGGGACACCGAGGCCGCGGCCTGGGCGCTGACGCTGGCCACGCCCGCCGGCCGTGCCGCGCTGCAGCTGCACCTGCCCGGCACGCACAACCTGCGCAACGCCGCGGCGGCGGCGGCCTGCGCGCTGGCCGCGGGTGAGAAGCTCGCCGCCGTGCAGGCCGGGCTCGAGGCCTTCCGCCCGGTGGCCGGCCGCTCGCAGCTGCACCGGCTGTCGTCGCCCACGGGCCCTGTGACGCTGGTCGACGACAGCTACAACGCCAACCCCGACTCCGTGCTCGCCGCCATCGAGGTACTGG
>JBILSW010000232.1:0-5404 GCA_044371895.1 Rubrivivax sp. | reverse complement strand
ACCAGCGTGTCGCCGCCGGCCAGCGCGATGGTGCCGTCGGGCGTGAGCACCGCGCCGCCAGTGCGGCGCATCGACACCACGCTTACGCCCACCGCGTGCAGCGCCAGTTCGTCCAGGCGGCGCCCGGCCCAGCCGCTGGCCTCGGGCAGCGTCACGCTGGCCAGCCGCGCCTGGTCGAGCTCGGCCACCGTGTCGTCGTCGGCGCCGTGGAAGTAGCCGCGCAGCAGGCCGTAGCGCGCGTCGCGCGCGTCGCGGGTGATGCGGATCACGCGCGCCATCGGCACGCCCACCAGCGCCAGCGCGTGCCCGGCGAGCATCAGGCTGCCCTCGATGGCCTCGGGCACCACCTCGGTGGCGCCGGCGGCCTTGAGGCGGTCGATGTCGGTGTCGTCCACCGTGCGCACCACCACCGGCACCGTGGGCGCGTGCGAGTGCACCAGGTTCAGGATCTTCAGCGCCGAGGGCGTGTCGTGGTAGCTCACCACCACCGCGGCGGCGCGGGCCAGGCCGGCGGCCATCAGGCTCTGCAGCCGCGCGGCGTCGCCGAAGACCACGCTCTGGCCAGCCGCCGCGGCCTGGCGCACGCGGTCGGGGTCGAGGTCCAGCGCCATGTACGGGATGCGCTCCTGCGCCAGCAGCCGCGCCAGCGCCTGGCCGCTGCGCCCGTAGCCGCAGATGATGACGTGGCGCTCGCTGGCGATGCTGCGCTTGGCGATGCTGGTCAGCGCCACCGACTGCATCAGCCAGTCGCTGGCCGACAGCTTGTTGACGATGGCGTTGCTGTAGGTAATGAGAAAGGGCGTGGCCAGCATGCTCAGCACCATGCTGGCCAGCACCGGGCTCACCCACTCGGGCGCCACGATGCCGCGGTCGGCGCCCAGCGTCAGCAGCACGAAGCCGAACTCGCCGGCCTGCGCCAGGTACAGCCCGGTGCGCAGCGCCACGCCCGGCGCGGTGCGGAAGGCCCGCGCCAGCAGCGCCACCAGCACGAACTTGCCCACCACCGGCACGGTGGTCAGCAGCAGCACCAGGCCCCACTGCTCGATCACCGGCCGCCAGTCCAGCTTCATGCCGATGGTGATGAAGAACAGGCCCAGCAGCACGTCGTGGAAGGGCCGGATGTCGGTCTCGACCTGGTGCTTGTATTCGGTCTCGGCCACCAGCATGCCGGCAACGAAGGCGCCCAGCGCCAGGCTCAGGCCAGCGTGCTCCGTCAGGTAGGCCAGGCCCAGCGTCACGAGCAGCAGGTTCAGGATGAACAGCTCCTCGCTCTTGCGCCGCGCCACCAGCGTGAGCCACCAGCGCATCACGCGCTGGCCGCCCACCAGCAGCAGCGTCAGCAGCACCGCCGCCTTCAGCAGCGCCAGCGCCAGCGCGGTGAACATCTCGTCGGGCGGCGAACCCAGCGCCGGGATCAGCACCAGCAGCGGCACCACGGCCAGGTCCTGGAACAGCAGCACGCCCAGCACTCGGCGGCCGTGCTCGCTCTCGAGCTCGAGCCGCTCCACCATCAGCTTCACGACGATGGCGGTGGAGCTCATGGCCAGCGCACCGCCCAGCACGATGGCCCCGCGCCAGTCCATCTGCCAGGTGCCCTGCAGGAAGGTGGCGTAGCCCCACACCAGCGCGAAGTGCCCGGCCACCGTGACGAGCATGGTCAGCAGCACCTGGCTCAGGCCGAGCCCGAACACCAGCGTGCGCATGCTCTTGAGCTTGGGCAGGTTGAACTCCAGCCCGATCACGAACATCAGGAAGACCACGCCGAACTCGGCCAGGTACTTCACGCCCGCGCTGTCCTGCGCGAAGGCCAGCGCGTTGGGCCCGATGAGGATGCCCACCACCAGGTAGCCCAGCATCGGCGGCAGCTTCAGCGAGCGGCAGGCCACCACGCCCAGCACGGCGGCCACGAGGTACAGCAGGACCAGTTCGAGGGTGGAGGCCAAGGGCGGGGGCTGGCAGGAAGGGCGGTGCCTAGAATCGCGCGGACGGGGTCGTCGCCCCGGGCCGCAAGTCGCTCCCATCCTAATGCCCGACCCCACCCCGTCCCAGGCCATCGACGCGCCGCGCGCGCTGGGCCTGGCCGCGCGCACCTTCGAGATCGAGTCGCGCGCGCTGCAGGGGCTGGCTGCGTCGCTGCGGGGGCCGGCCGGCGAAGCCTTCGTCGCCGCCGTGGCGGCCATGCGCGGCTGCCCCGGCCGCGTCATCGTGATGGGCATGGGCAAGAGCGGCCACGTTGGCCGCAAGATCGCCGCCACGCTGGCCAGCACCGGCACGCCGGCCTTCTTCGTGCATCCGGCCGAGGCCAGCCACGGCGACCTGGGCATGGTGCGCCCGGCCGATGTCGTGCTGGCCATCAGCAACAGCGGCGAGGTCGACGAGCTCGCGGCCATCCTGCCGGCGCTGCGGCGCCTGGGTGTCACGCTGGTGGCGATGACGGGGCGGCCCGATTCGACGCTGGCGCGCCACGCCGACGTCGTGCTGTCCAGCGCCGTGGCCGAAGAGGCCTGCCCGCTGAACCTGGCGCCCACCGCCAGCACCACCGCGCAGATGGCGCTGGGCGACGCACTGGCCGTGGCCCTGCTCGACGCGCGCGGCTTCCGCGAGGCCGACTTCGCGCGCTCGCACCCCGGCGGCGCCCTGGGACGCAAGCTGCTGCTGCACGTGAAGGACCTCATGCGCCACGGCGAGGCCGTGCCCCGCGTGGCCCCCGGCACCGCCATGCCCGAGCTGCTGCGCGAGATGACGGGCAAGGGCCTGGGCTTCGCCGCCGTGGTCGATGCCGCCGGCCAGCCCGTCGGCATCTTCACCGACGGCGATCTGCGCCGCCTCATCGAGGCCGGCCGCGACGACCTGCGCACGCTGCAGGCCGCGCAGGTCATGCACCGCGGCCCGCGCCTGGTGCGGGCCGACGCGCTGGCCGTCGACGCCGCCGGCGTGATGGAGCAGCACCGCGTCACCAGCGTGCTGGTGGTGGACGAGGGCGGCGTGCTGGTTGGTGCGCTGAACTCCAACGATCTGATGCGGGCGAAGGTCATCTAGCGTGCGCGAGCGCTTCGCCCCCGAGACGCTGCTGCGCGCCCAGGGCCCGGGCACGGGGCTGGGCGCGGGCATCGGCGTCAGGGCCGCGATCTTCGACGTCGACGGCGTGCTCACCGACGGGCAGCTGTACATCGGCGAGCAGGGCGAGGTCTTCAAGGCCTTCCACGCGCTCGATGGCCACGGCCTGAAGATGCTGCGCCACGGCGGCATCGAGCCGGTGGTCATCACCGGGCGCGACTCGCCGGCCGTGCGCCGCCGCCTGGCCGACCTCGGCGTCACCGAGGCCCTGTTCGGCGTGGCCGACAAGCTCGCCGCCGCCGAGGCGCTGCGGCAGCGCCTTGGCCTGGCCTGGGGCGAGCTCGCGGCCATCGGCGACGACTGGCCCGACCTGCCGCTGCTGGAGCGCGCCGCCTTCGCCTGCGCCCCGCCCAACGCCCACGCCGAGGTGCTGGCCGTGGCCCACCACGTGACCACCGCGCGCGGCGGCCACGGCGCGGCGCGCGAGTTCTGCGACCTGCTGCTGATGGCCGCCGGCCGCTACGCCGCGTTGCTGGCGCAGGACCGCCGCACGCTGGACAGCCGCTGAAGCGGCGCCACCCGGCCTGCCGATGAAGCCCGTCGAGCTGCAGCTGCCCGACCTGCCCGAGGTCTCGCTGCGCCTGGGCCCTGCGCCTGCCGCGCCCGGCGAGGCCGCGCCGCGCCGCGCCATGCCGTGGCCGCTGCGCGTGCGCGAGGCGCTGGCTACCTACCTGCCCATCCTGCTGATGGCCGCCCTGGCGCTGGCCACCTGGTGGCTGGTGAAGAACTCGCCCCGTCCGCCCGCCGAGGCGGCGCCCCGCGCGGTGTCGGCCGACCCCGACTACACGATGAGCGGCTTCGCGCTGGAGCGCTTCGCGCCCGACGGCCGGATGCTGCTGCGCATCGAGGGCGCGCAGCTGCGCCACTACCCGGCCACCGACCGCATCGAGATCGATGGCGCGCAGATCCAGGCCTGGTCGCCCCAGGGCCGGCTCACGCGCGCCACCGCCGCGCGCGCCATCGGCACCGGCGACGGCAGCGAGCTGCAGCTGCTTGGCGGCGCCGAGGTCGTGGGCGAGGATGCCGCCGGCCGGCCGCTGCGCATGAGCAGCGAGTTCCTGCACGTGTTCTTCATCGAGGAGCGTGTCGAGACCGACCGGCCCGTGCGCATACGCGTGGGCAGTGACGAGCTGCGCGCCGCCGGCCTCGTCTACCGCCACGCCACCCAGCGGCTCGACCTGAAGGGGCCGTTGCAGGTGACGCTGACACCGCGGGCGGGCCGGTGAGAGCGCCGCTGGCGTTCATCACCGGCGCGTCCAGCGGCATCGGCCAGGCTCTGGCCGCGCGCTACGCCAAGGCCGGCTGGCGGCTGGCCCTGGTGGCGCGCCGAGCCGACGCGCTGCAGGCCTGGGCCGCGGCGCAGAGCCTGGGGCCCGACCGGGTGGGCATCTACCCGGCCGACGTGGCCGACACCGACGCCATCGTCGGCGCCGGGCAGCGCTGCATCGCCGCGCAGGGGCTGCCCGACGTGGTGGTGGCCTCGGCCGGCATCAGCGTCGGCATGGACACGGCCGAGCGTGACGACCTCGACGTGATGCGCGAGCTGCTGGCCGTCAACAACGTGGGCCTGGCGGCCACCTTCCACCCCTTCCTGGCGGCCATGCGCGCGCGTGGGTCGGGCACGCTGGTGGGCGTGGCCAGCGTGGCGGCCATCCGCGGACTGCCCGGGCATGGCGCTTACTGCGCCAGCAAGTCCGGCGTCGTGGCCTACTGCGAGAGCCTGCGCGTGGAGTGCCGCGGCAGCGGCGTGCGCGTGGTCACCCTGGTGCCGGGCTACGTGGCCACGCCGCTGACGGCGGGCAACCGCTACTCGATGCCCTTCCTGATGGCGCCCGAGGCCTTCGCCGAGCGCGCCTTCGACGCCATCGCGGCCGGCTGCAGCTACCGCGTCATCCCCTGGCCCATGGGCGTGGTGGCCAAGGCCCTGCGCCTGCTGCCCAACGCCTGGTACGACCGGCTGCTGGCCGGCCGCGGCCGCAAACCCCGCCGCAGCTGACCGCGCGGCCCACTGACCGAAACCGATGATCGACGTCGTCGTCTTCTTCTTCCTGCTGGGCGTGTTCGCGCGCCTGGTCAAGAGCGACCTGCGGCTGCCCGAGGCGCTTTACGAGACGCTGTCCATCTACCTGCTGCTGGCCATCGGCCTGAAGGGCGGCATCGAACTGAGCAAGCAGCCGCTGGCGGCGCTGGCGCCGCAGGTTCTGGCCTGCATGGCGCTGGGCTTCGTCATTCCCTTCGCGCTGTACCCGCTGGCGCGCGCGCTGCGCCTGAGCGGCGTCGACGCCGC
>JBILSW010000231.1:0-5409 GCA_044371895.1 Rubrivivax sp. | reverse complement strand
GCCGCGGCCGCTGATCATCGGCACCACGGCGCCGCAGGCGGCCAGCATCGGCGCCAGCATCAGGCTGAGCTTGTCGCCGACGCCGCCGGTGCTGTGCTTGTCGATGGCGGGTTTGCCGAAGCCCGCGCCAGCCCAGCTGAGCACGCGGCCGGAGTGCGTCATGGCGCGCGTGAGCGCGGCGGTCTCGGAAGGGGCCATGCCGCGCCAGACGATGGCCATGGCCAGGGCCGCGGCCTGCGCGTCGCTCCAGCTGCCGTCGACGAGGCCGCGCACGAAGGCCGCGATGTCGGCCCCCGCCAGCGCGCCGCCGTCGCGTTTGGTGCGGATGATCTCGCCGGGTGAGGGCATGGAGGCGCTGCGGGGCGGGGCTTCGACAGGCTCAGCCCGAACGGTTGCTGGGGCTCAGCCCGAACGGGTGCTGGGGCTCGGCCCGAACGGGTGCTGGGGCTCGGCCTGAACGGGGGCTCTCAGTCGTTGACGACGAGGATGCGGTCGTCGGGGCTGGGGCTGGGCGTGGTCTTCAGGAAGGCCACGAGCGCGTCGAGGTCGAGTTCGCCGCCCAGGCGGTCGCGGCCCTGGCGCAGCAGGCTCAGGCCGTCGCCGCCGTCGGCCATGAAGCTGTTGACGGTGAAGCGGATGGCGGCGGCGGGGTCGACCGGCTGGCCGTCGATGCGCAGGTCTTGCACGCGCTGGCCATGCGGGGCCTTGGCCACCCAGCGGTAGCTCAGCGACTTCGACGGCAGCAGGAAGCTGGGCTGCTCGCGCCCCGGGCGCTGCTGGTCCTCGAGCATCTGCCGGATCTCGGCGCCGGTGAGCGTCATCACCACCAGGCTGTTGCCGAAGGGCTGCATGGTGAAGACGTCGCCGAAGGTCACCTCGCAGGGCGGGGTGCCGCGGCAGGGCAGCGGCGCGCGCACGCCGCCGGGGTTCATCAGCGCGAAGCGGGCGCCGCCGCGGTCGGGTGCGCGCGTGGCGGCGTGCTGCGCGTCGGCGATCAGCCGGCCGGCGCTGCTGCTGCCGCGGTTGGCCCCGGTGTCGAAGCTGCCGCCGATGCGGCCGACCACGCGCTCGGCCAGCGGCCGGGCGCGCTCGGTGTAGGCGGCCACGCGCGCGGCCACCTCGGCGTCGGGCTGCGCGGCGCGCAGCGCCGCCACGAAGGGCGCCGGCTCCTGGCCGATGACGATCTCGCGGTGCGCGGCCTCGGTGCGGCCGTTGAACACCGGCAGGTTGCGCAGCACGGTCCGGCTGCGGACGACGTCGCCGGTGGCGGGGTCGAGCACGAGGTCGACCACGCTGACGCCGCGGCCGAAGCTGAGCGCCTGCATCACCGGCCGGCCGCCCACGAGGCAGGCGTAGCCCTGATGCGTGTGCGCCGACAGCACCACGTCGACGGCGGCCGACAGGCGCTTCTCGATGTCGAAGATGGCGCCGCGGCGGCCCGGGCAGGCGCTGCTGTTCCACTCCATCTGAGCGGCGTCGTTGAAGCCGCCCTCGTGGATGGTGGCGACGATGGCCTGCACGCCCTGCGCCTGCAGCCGCGCGGCCTCGGCGTTGATGGCGTCGGCCTCGTCGGTGAAGCGCAGCCCCGCCACGCCCGAGGGCACGACGATGCCGGGCGTGCTGCGCGTGACGGCGCCGATGAAGCCGACCTGGATGCCGCCGTAGCTGCGGACGAGCGAGCGCGGCATCAGCGGCGTGCCGTCGGCCCTGTTGACGTTGGCCACCACCGAGGGGAACTTCGCGCCCTCGTGGCGGCCCAGCGCGCACGAGATGGCGGTGTCGCCCGGCTGCGGCGTGCGGCAGCCGCCGGCCAGCACCCGCTGCAGCTCGGCGGCGCCGGCGTCGAACTCGTGGTTGCCCACGGTGGCCACGTCCACGCCGATGCGGTTCATCACGTCGATGGTGGCCTCGTGGAAGAACAGCGCGCTGATCAGCGGCGTGCCGCCGATGGCGTCGCCGCTGCTGACCACCACGCTGTGCGGCGCGCCGGCGCGCAGGGCCTTCACCAGGCCCGCCAGCTCGGCGGTGCCGCCCACGTTCACGCGCAGGGGCTGCGCGGGGTTGGCGGGGTTGGGGTGGGGCAGGTTCAGCGCGGCGGTCTGCAGGTGGCCGTGCAGGTCGTTGAAGGCGATCACGCGCAGCGCGACGGGCTCGCGGGGCCCGGGCGCCGGTGCGGTGGCGCAGCCTACGAGCAGCGCGGCCGCGGTGGCCAGCGCCAGGGTGGTGGTGCGGAACGGGTTCATGGCAACGGTGGGTTCAGTAGGGGGTGCCCGGCCCGGTGCCGGGTTCATGGCGGTGCGTGCCCTCGAGCACGGCCTCGATGTCGGCCAGCAGGCCGCTGGCGCCGATGCGGAAGCGGCGCGGGTCGACGGCCTCGGCGCCCAGGGCTTGCGCCGTGAGCCCGATGTAGACGGCGGCGTCGGCCACGGTGCGGATGCCGCCGGCGGGCTTGAAGCCGACGCGGTGGCGCGCGCGGTCGTCGCTGGCGATGGCCGCGAGCAGCCGCGCGGCCGCGGCCGGCGTGGCGCTGACGGGCCGCTTGCCGGTGCTGGTTTTCAGGAAGTCGGCCCCGGCGTCCAGCGCGATGCGGCAGGCGAGGTCGATGGCGGCGCCGTCGGGCAGCTCGCCGGTCTCCAGGATGACCTTGAGCACCAGGCCCTCGCAGGCGCGGCGCACGGCGGCCAGCAGCGCGGGCGCGGCGGCGAGGTCGCGGTAGGTCAGCACCACGTCGACCTCCTGCGCGCCGGCGTCGACGATGGCGCGGGCGTCGCGCACGGCGCGGTCGATGTCGCTGCCGCCGTCGGGGAAGTTGGCCACCGCCGCCACCGCGATGTCGGCTGGCAGCCGCGCGCGGGCGAAGGCCGCCAGCCGCGGCCACACGCACACCGCGGCCGTGGCGCCGCGGCCGGCGGGGCCGATGGCGCGGGCGCACAGCGCCTCGATCTCGGCCTCGCCACCGGCCGCGTCGTGGCCGTCGGAAAGGCTGGTGAGGTCCAGGCAGGCCAGCGCGGTGCGCGCCGTGGCTTCGTGGTCATCCAACTCTGGCGTCATGCGGTGGTCTCCAGCCGCTGCACCATGGCCGCCAGCAGCGCCACGGCACGCTGGCTCGCGGCCTGCGCGGTGGCCATGGTGTGGCGGTGGCTCAGCGTCTCGCTGCTCAGGCCTGCAGCCATGTTCGTCATCAGCGACAGCGCCAGAACGCGCAGCCCCGCGTGGCGTGCCAGGATGGTCTCGGGCACCGTGCTCATGCCCACGGCCTGCGCGCCCAGGCGCTGCAGCATGCGGATCTCGGCCGGCGTCTCGAACTGCGGCCCCAGCACCCAGGCGTACACGCCCACCGGCAGCGCGTGGCCGGTGGCGGCCACCGCGGCGGCCTGCGCCTGCAGCCGCAGCGTGGCGTCGTAGGCCGTGCCCATGTCGACGAAGCGGCCGTCGCCGGGCTCGCCCACCAGCGGGCTGCGCTGCACGAGGTTGATGTGGTCCTCGACCAGCATCACCGTGCCGGGCGGCATGCCGTGGTCCAGGCTGCCGGCGGCGTTGGTCTGCACCAGCAGCTCCACGCCCAGCGCGGCCAGGGTGCGGACGACGCCCTTCATGCCGTCGGCCTCGCCGGTCTCGTAGGTGTGCTTGCGGCCGGCGAGCACGATGAGCTCGCGGCTGCCGATGCGGCCGGCCTTCAGAAGGCCGGCGTGGCCGCCCACCCCTTGCCCGTTCCCCAGGCGCGGGAAAGCGGGCAGCTCCGCGTAGGGCACGGCCACGGCGTCCGTCACCTGCTCGGCGAAGGGCCCCCAGCCGCTGCCCAGCAGCACGGCGATGCGCGGGCGGCGCTCGCCCAGGCGGGCGCGCAGCAGGTCGGCACTGGTGGTGATGGCTTCTGGCAGGTTCATGCGGTGGGGTTCAGGTGGTCGGGACCGAAGCTGCACGGCAACAGTTGCCCCAGTGTGAAGAGGGCCACCAGTGTGCGCTCGTCGGCCACGAGGATGGGGCAGTCGTCGGCCGCGAACTCGCGGATCTTCTGGCGGCAGCCGCCGCAGGGCGTGACCGGCGAGCCGGGCTCGGCCGCCACGGCGCACACGGCCACCGCCCGCACGCGGCGCCCGCCCGCGGCCACCATGGCGGCGATGGCCGAGGTCTCGGCGCACCAGCCCTGCGGGTAGGCGGCGTTCTCGACGTTGCAGCCGGCGTGGATGCGGCCTTGCTCGTCGAGTACCGCGGCGCCCACCGCGAAGCGCGAGTACGGCGCGTGGGCGTTGGCGCGCACGGCGCGGGCGGCGGCGACCAGGGCCTGCCTGAGCGCGTCATCCACCCCGCTCATGGCGGCGGCTCCGGGGTACAAGGAAGGCTCGAAGGGTCCATGTCAGCGTTCCTTCACGTACGGCACGCGCAGCGCCTTCGGCGCCACCGCGCTGCCGATGAAGCCGGCCAGCAGCACCACCGTCAGCACGTAGGGCATGGCCTGGATGGCCTGCACGGGCACCTGGCCGCCGCCCAGGAAGGCGGGCAGCGCGGCGCCCTGCAGCCGGATGCTGATGGCATCGAGGAATCCGAACAAGAGGCAGGCCCACAGCGCGCCCACCGGGTGCCACTTGCCGAAGATGAGCGCGGCCAGCGCCATGTAGCCGCGGCCGGCCGTCATGTGGGGAATGAAGCTCGGGTTCTGCGCCAGCACCAGGTAGGCGCCGGCGAGTGACGCCAGCACGCCGTTGAGCGCCAGCGCCTGGTAGCGCAGGGCCTTCACGCTGACGCCGGCGGCGTCGACCATGGCCGGGTTCTCGCCCGCGGCGCGCAGCCGCAGCCCGAAGCGCGTGCGGTACAGCAACCACCACACCGCCACCACCAGCGCCAGCGCGCCGTAGACCATGGCGTTGTGGCCGGTGAAGGCCAGCGCCAGCGCGGTGCCCACCACGGGCACGGCCTTCAGCGCCTCGCCCAGGCCGCCGAGCCAGCCGTCGAGCCGCACGCCCTCGGGCACCGGCGGCGTCTGGCCGCCGAGCGAGAACCACGCGATGCCCAGCACCACCGTCAGGCCCGCCGCCGTCATCGTGATGGCCATGCCCAGCACGACCTGGTCGCCGCGGTGGCTGACGCAGGCGTAGCCGTGCAGCATCGACAGCGCCAGCCCCACCGCCACCGCCGCCAGCAGCGCCAGCGCCAGGCTGCCGGTGGCCACGCCCACCGCCGCGGTGGCGAAGGCCGTGGCCAGCATCTTGCCTTCCAGGCCGAGGTCGATAACGCCGGCGCGCTCGCACAGCACGCCGGCCAGCGCGCACAGGATCAGCGGCACGCTGACGCGCAGCGTGCTGGCCACCACCGTGCCGATGAACACCTCATCCACGACGGTCTTGCCCCTCGGTCGGCGTGGCCGGCGCCCGGCGCTCGGCCCGCCCCCCCCCCGCCGCGCGGGACCGC
>JBILSW010000230.1:0-5429 GCA_044371895.1 Rubrivivax sp. | reverse complement strand
GCCCGCGCAGCAGTGCCAGGCCCGGCACGCGGCCGAACAGGCGGCAGGTGCGCTCGGACGCAAACCCGTACAGCACCGCCATCGGCTTGCCCTTCCAGGCCGGCACGGCCTGCACCAGGCGGTCGAGCCACTCGTCCTGCAGGCTGGCGGCGTAGACCAGCAGCGCGTCGGCCGTGGCGGCCAGCGGCTCGGCGGCGGCCTCCTCCAGCGTCTCGAACGGCCCCTGCAGATGCAGCATGCGGCCGGGCGGCACCAGCGCCTGCTGCACCACGCCCTTCAGGCGCTGGCCCAGCAGCTTGCCGACCACGACCACGCGCCAGGCCTGCGGCGGCACGCCCGCGCGCGCTGACGACGACAAACTGCGCCCGCGCGCCGCCGCCGCGGGCTCGACCGCGGCGGCCGGGGCGGAGCCGGCGGGCCCGTCGGTGCGCTCGGCCTGCGCCATGGGCGCGGGCTGCCTTGCCGTCCCAGGAGCCGCCGGCAGGGCCATGGGCGCCAGCGTCGCCTCGGCCACCCGGGCGCCGGCCGCCTGCGACAGCGTGCGGGCGTGCGTGTCGACCACCTGGCGCAGCTGAGCCATGTCCAGCCTGGCGAGGCTGCCGATGGCATGACCCAGGTCGGTGAGCTGCTTGAGCTGCGCCAGACGCTGCACCTGCGAGGCGCTGTAAAGCCGCTGGCCGCTGGGCGACAGCTGCGGCTGCGACACCTGGTAGCGCCGCTCCCACACGCGCAGGGTGGCCACGGGCATGCGCAGCATGCGCGCCACCGCGCCGCTGCGGTAGCGGGGTTCGTGCTGGGCGGGATCGTCGGCGGTGGCCGCAGGGGCGCCGGGCGGGCTGAGGCTCTCGCTCATGACATCTCCTTGCCGTTGTATTGACGCGCATAGTCCAGCGCTGACACCGGTCATTCTGAAGCCGAACCTCTTTTGACGCTGCCATGACTATCCTTCACCCCATGACTCGATCAGGCAACCCGGCGCCAGGCCCGCACATCGGCGGCTTCAAGGGCAACAAGGCGGCGTTGCCCAGCAAGCCCTGCGTCGCCTGCGGCCGGCCCATGAGCTGGCGCAAGCGCTGGGCGGCCAATTGGGACGAGGTCAAGTTCTGCTCCGACGCCTGCCGCCGCGGGCGCGACACCCGGGCAGCCCGTGGCTGAACCCGTCGCGCGGCCCGGCCCGCTGCGCCACCTGGTGCTGGTGCTGGGCGACCAGCTCGACGCCGACGCCAGCGGCTTCGACGGCTTCGACCCGCGCTGCGACGCCGTCTGGATGGCCGAGGTGGCCGAGGAGTCCACGCACGTCTGGAGCAGCCAGCCGCGCACGGCCCTGTTCCTGGCGGCGATGCGGCACTTCGCGCAGGCGCTGCGGTCTGCGGGGCGGCCGCTGCACTACACGCCGCTCGACGACCCCGGCAACCGCAGCAGCCTGGCCGCGCAGCTGGCTACTGACATCGAGCGGCTGCGCCCGCAGGCCCTGGTGATGACGGCCCCCGGCGACTGGCGCGTGCTGCAGGCCCTGCGCGAGGCCGCGGCCGCGGCCGGGCTGGCGCTGGACGTGCGCGAGGACCGCCACTTCCTTTGCAGCGTGCGCGAGTTCGCCGCCCACGCCCGCGGACGCAAGCAGCTGCGGCTGGAGTTCTTCTACCGCGAGATGCGGCGCCGCCACGGAGTGCTGCTCACGCCTGCCGGCGAGCCCGAGGGCGGCGAGTGGAACTACGACGCCGACAACCGCAAGCCCTTCGGCCCCCAGGGCCCGGGCCGCGTGCCGCCGCGCGCCACCTTCGAACCCGATGCCGTCACCCGCGAGGTGATCGCCCTGGTGCGCAGCCGCTTCGACGCGCACCCCGGCCGGCTCGACAGCTTCGCGTGGCCCGTCACCCGCGCGCAGGCGCTGCAGTCGCTGCAGCGCTTCGTCGACGAGCGGCTGGCCGGCTTCGGCGACGTGCAGGACGCCCTGTGGCCCGGCGAGCCCTGGCTGTGGCACTCGCACCTGGCGGCGGCGCTGAATCTGAAGCTGCTGAACCCGCGCGAGGTGGTGGCCGCAGCCGAGGCCGCGTACCGCGCGGGCCGTGCGCCGCTGGCGGCGGTGGAGGGCTTCATCCGCCAGATCCTCGGCTGGCGCGAGTACGTGCGCGGCATCTACTGGACGCAGATGCCCGGCTACCTGGAGCGCAACGAGCTCGGCGCGCTCGAGCCGCTGCCGGCCTGGTACTGGACGGGCGACACCGCCATGGCCTGCCTGAAGGACGCCATCGGGCAGACGCTGGAGCACGGCTACGCCCACCACATCCAGCGCCTGATGGTGACCGGCCTCTATGCGCTGCTGCTGGGCGTGGACCCCAAGGCGCTGCACGCCTGGTACCTGGCGGTCTACGTCGACGCGGTGGAGTGGGTGGAGCTGCCCAACACCCTGGGCATGAGCCAGTACGCCGACGGCGGCGTGATGGCCAGCAAGCCCTACGTCGCCACCGGCCAGTACATCGCGCGCATGAGCCCGCACTGCAAGGGCTGCCGCTTCGACCCCACCCAGCGCACAGGCGATCGCGCCTGCCCCTTCACCACGCTGTACTGGGACTTCCTGATGCGGCACGAGCGGCGCCTGGCCGCCAACCCGCGCATGGCGCTGCAGGTGAAGAACCTGGCGCGGCTGGCGGCGCCGGAGCGCGAGGCGGTGGCCGCGCGCGCCGCCGCCATCCGGCGCGGCGAGGTGGCGGGCGCATGAACTCGCTGTTCGAGGCCGATCTGGCCACGGCCGCGCCCGCCTGGGCCGAAGCGCTGCCGCCCACGCGCAGCGCGGCGCTGGCGCGCGTCGCCCGCGTGCGGCCGGCCGCCTACGCCCGCACCCGCAACCACCTGGACGGCGCCGTCACCGGCCTGTCGCCCTACCTCACGCACGGCGTGGTCACGCTGCGCGAGGTGCTGGCCGGCGTGCTCGGGCGCGGGCCGCTGCCCGTGCAGCACAAGCTGGTGTTCGAGCTCGGCTGGCGCGAGTTCTTCCGCCACGCCCGGGCGCACGAGGGCGAGGGCATCCTGCAGTCGCTGCACCCCGGCCCGCGCGCCGACGCGGCCTACGCGCGCACGCTGCCCGACGACATCCGCCAGGCGCGCACCGGCGTGCCCGTGATCGACCGCGCCGTGCAGGCGCTCTACGGCACCGGCACGCTGCACAACCACGCGCGCATGTGGCTGGCCAGCTATGTGGTGCACCTGCGCCACGTGCACTGGCGCGCCGGGGCCGACTGGCTGGTGGCCCACCTGGCCGACGGCGACCTCGCCAGCAACCACCTCAGCTGGCAGTGGGTGGCCGGCACCGGCAGCCACAAGCCGTATCTCTTCAACGCCGAGAACGTGGCGCGCCACGCGCCCCCGGCCTGGCACAGCGAAGGCACGGTGGTCGACCAGCCCTACGAGGCGCTGGATCGCGCCGCCCGCGCCGCGCACGCGCTGGCCGGCCCCGGCCCGGCCGCGGCCGCCGCCACCCCCGAGCCGCCGCCGCACGCCGCCCCGCCGCCGGGCCTGCGCGTCGGCCCGCCCGATGCCGGCGCTGCCGAGCGGCTGCGCGGCCGCGAGGTCTGGCTGGTGCACCCCTGGGCCATCCGCCCGCCGCCGGCCGACGTGCCGTCCGACGCGGTGCTGATCGGCCTGTACCCGCAGGAGCACCACCGGGCCTGGCCCTGGCCGGCCGCGCGCTGGCAGTGGGTGGACGAGGCCATGGCTGCCGTCGCCCCCGAGCGCTGGTTCGCCAGCGCCGGGCAGGCCACGGCCGCGCTGGCCGGCGCCGCGCGCGTGCGATCGGTGGACGACCCACACCTGCCGGCCGGCTTCAGGCCGCTGCTGCAACGGGACGCGGCGCCCAGCCTGTTCCCGCCCGTGCCGCGGCCATGCAGCAGCTTCTCGCAGTGGTGGACACGCGCCACGCGCGGCCTGCAGCAGGCCGGGGAGTTGCTGTGACCACGCCACAGCCCAGCCGCCAGACCGACACGCTGACCGTGCTGTACGACGGAGGGTGCCCGCTGTGCCGGCGCGAGATCGCCCACGTGCAGGGCCTGGCGCAGAGGCAGGGCGACGCCGGGCTGTGCTTCGTCGACATCAGCGCCGACGCGGCCCGCGACGCCGCCGAGCGCGCGGCGCTGCTCGCCCGCTTCCACGTGCAGCGCGCCGACGGCACGCGGCTCGACGGCGCGGCGGCCTTCGTGGCGATGTGGCAGCGGCTGCCCGGCTGGCGCTGGCTCGCGCGGCTGGCGCGGCTGCCCGGCGCGCTGCCGCTGCTGGAGGTGGCCTACCGCGGCTTCCTGCGCGTGCGGCCGGCGTTGCAGCGGCTCGCCCGACGCGCCGAGCCCACGCCGGGCCTCGGCAAACACCTCGAGCGCGAGCTGCGCTCCGACCACGCTGGCGAGACCGGCGCCGTATTCATCTACCGCGGCATCGCCGCGGTGGCCCGGTGGCGTGGCCGGCACGGCGATGCGGAACTGCTCGCCTTCGCGCAGCGCCATGGCCAGGCCGAGGCCGAGCACCTTCGCCTGATCGAAGAGTGGCTGCCCGCCCACCGCCGCAGCCGCCTGCTCGGCCCCTGGCGGCTGGCCGGCTGGCTGACGGGCGCGCTGCCCGCGCTGGCCGGCCCGCGCGCGGTTCACGCCACCATCGCCGCGGTGGAGACCTTCGTCGACCGCCACTACCAGCAGCAGGTCGACCACATCGCCGTGCACGGCGCGCCCGAGCGCCTGCTGCCGCTGCTGCTGCGTTGCCAGGCCGACGAGTGCCACCACCGAGACGAAGCCGCCGCGCTGGCTGCCGCCGCCGGCCCTGTGCCGGCGTGGCTGCGCGTCTGGTGCACGCTCGTCGGCCAGGGCTCGGCTGCGGCCGTGGTGCTGGCGCGGCGCCTCTGAAACCAAGTCAGCGAGACCCCCATGCCCTTCAACGACATCGCCCTCGTCACCGGCGCCCGCGGCGGCATCGGCCGCGCCCTGGTGGCGCGTCTGCGCGCGCGCGGCCTGCGCGTGGCCGCCGTGGGCCGCGACGCCGCCCTGCTGGCCGAGCTGCCGGCCGACGCGCACATCGCCGCCGACTGCACCACGCCCGAGGGCGCCGCGGCCGCCTTCGCGGCCTGCCGTGCGCAGCTGGGCGCGGCGCCCTCCCAACTGGCGCACGCCGTGGGCAGCACGCTGATCGCGCCGCTGCACCGCACCCGGGCCGAGGCCGCGCGCGAGGTGCTGCGCGTCAACCTCGAGAGCAGCCTGTGGACGCTGCAGGCCTGGATCGCCGCGCTTGAGGGCGCGCCGGGCGCGGCCGTGTTCGCCAGCTCGGTGGTGGCGCGCATCGGCGTGGCCAACCACGAGGCCATCGCGGCGGCCAAGGGCGGCGTGGAGGCATTGGTGCGCAGCGCCGCCGCCACCTACGCCGGCCAGGGCCTGCGCATCAACGCCGTGGCCCCG
>JBILSW010000229.1:0-5433 GCA_044371895.1 Rubrivivax sp. | reverse complement strand
AAGCTCGCCGCGCGCGAGGCGGAATACAAGGCGCGCTTCGCCAACCCCTTCGTCGCCGGCGCGCGCGGCTTCATCGACGACGTGATCCAGCCGCACGAGACGCGCAAGCGCATCTGCCGCAGCCTGGCCATGCTCAAGGACAAGAAGCTCGACAACCCCTGGCGCAAGCACGGCAACATTCCGCTGTAGTCATGGGGCCCCCAAGCTCCCTTCGGTCGCTACCCCCCGAGGTGGCCGTCCGCCGGCGGCCCAGCAGAGCCGGTTCCGCGGCGGGAAGCTCGGCTGGAGCCCTGGTACCTGAATGCCTTACGCTAAAGTAAGGAAAGTCCTCGAGGAGCCTTCGTGACCACCGCCACACTCACCAGCAAGGGTCAGATCACCATTCCCGCCGATGTTCGGCGGGCCTTGAACGTGCAGACCGGCGACCGCGTCGAGTTCGTCCAGGTGCAGCCTGGCCGGTTCGAGCTGGTGGCCGCCACGCGCTCGGTGCGCGAGTTGAAGGGCATGTTCGGCAAACCCGCGCGCAGCCTCAGCATCGACGACATGAACCGCGTGGTGGCCGAGCAGGGCGCCAAGGCCGGCTTGCGGGCGGGGCGTTCCAAGTGATCGGGCTGGACACGAACGTGCTCGTGCGCTATGTGATGCAGGACGACGCGCGCCAGTCGCCGCGGGCCAGCCGGCTGATCGAGGCGCTGACGGCCGACGAACCGGGCTTCGTGCCGCTGGTGGCCCTGGTCGAAGTGGTGTGGGTGCTCGGATCGGGCTACCAGCTTTCGCGCGAGCAGCTGGCCGCGGTGCTGGAGCGCCTGCTTCGCAGCAAGGAACTGGTGATCGACCGTGCCGACCTGGTGATGCAGGCCTTGGCGCGGTTCTCGTCGGGCGGTGCCGACTTCGCCGATGCGCTGATCGAGCGCCAGGCGGCAGCGGCCGGCTGCGAAGCCACCTTCAGCTTCGATGCCGGCGCCGTGAAGGCGGCCGGCATGAAGGCGGTACCCTGAGCATGGCGGCGATTCACGACTTGATCGCCCAGGCTTCATGATGTTGCGCCGAGATGGCGATGGGCTGCGTGTCGACATCCTCGAACCGCATGACCCGAGCCGCGACGACAACGTGGCCAAGGCTCGCGCGCTGGCGCGCTTCGCCGAGCGGCACGGTGGGCACTTCGGGCGAATCCAGCTCATTCGGAAGCGGCGTGTCGCGGGAGGCGCGGAGCAGTTCGTGCGCCTGGAGATCAACACCCAGGCCGTCATTGAACAGGTGCTGCTGGCAGGAACGAGCGCTCAGCTGGACCAACTCTTCGACGGAGTTCATTGATGTTCGAGATCGTGCCCAACACCCACATCCGCATGGCCGGCGCGCGCGGCTTCATCGACGACGTGATCCAGCCGCACGAGACGCGCAAGCGCATCTGCCGCAGCCTGGCCATGCTCAAGGACAAGAAGCTCGACAACCCCTGGCGCAAGCACGGCAACATCCCGCTGTGACCGTCGCCGGAGCGCACTGCCCATGAACCACCGCCTCCGCAAGCTGTTCGACCTGCGCCAGGACCAGGACGATCCCGAGGCCATCGACGCCAACGTGCGCACCGGCCTGCGATTCGCGGGCACCAACCTGTGGGTGCTGTTCTTCGCCATCCTCGTGGCGTCGGTGGGGCTGAACGTCAACTCCACGGCGGTGATCATCGGCGCCATGCTGATCTCGCCGCTGATGGGGCCCATCGTCGGCCTGGGCTACGCGGCGGCCATCAACGACTTCGGCCTGATCCGGCAGAGCGCGCGCAACCTCGGCACCTTCACGGCGCTGAGCCTGATCACCTCGGTGGTGTACTTCACGCTCAGCCCGCTGGACGTGCCCGGCACCGAGCTCATGGCCCGCACCACGCCGACGCTGTGGGACGTGCTCATCGCGGCCTTCGGCGGCGCGGCGGGCATGGTGGCGTTGACGCGCAAGAGCATCAGCAACGTGGTGCCGGGCGTGGCCATCGCCACGGCGCTGATGCCGCCCCTGTGCACCGCCGGCTTCGGCATCGCCAACGCGCGCTGGGACATGTTCGCCGGCGCCTTCTACCTGTTCCTCATCAACGGCGTGTTCATCGCCGCCAGCACGCTGGCCGTGGCCAAGCTCGTGCGGCTGCCGGCCGTGGCCGACGTGTCGCCCGAGGTGCGTGCGCGCCACCGCGCCATCATCGCGACCGGGCTGGTGGTGGTGCTGGTGCCCAGCGTGTGGCTGGGCTGGCGCTTCGTGCAGCAGGAGGTCTTCGCGGCCGACGCCCAGGCGCTGCTGCGCACCGTGGAGGCCGACGTGCGCTACGCCGTCGTCGGCCAGCGAGTGGACCGCACCCAACGCGTGATCTCCGTCACCGTGGTGGGCGCCGAGGCCGAGCAGCGGCTGCGCGCGCAGGCAGCCCAGCTGCTGGCGCAGCACCGGCTGGAGGGCGCCGAGCTGCGGGTGCGGCGCGCCGGCGGTGGCGGCATCGATCCTGGCCAGCTGCGCGACCAGGTGCACGCCGAGGTGCAGCGCGACCTCGCGCAGTTGCTCGGCGAGCAGCTCGCGCGCAGCGAGGCCCAGCGCAGCGAGCTGCAGGCGCAGTTGCAGGCCCGCGCGCAGCAGGCCGGGGTGGCCGACGCCCTGGCCCCCGCGCTGCTGGCCGAGATCCGCGCGCAGCAGCCCGAGGTGCTGGCGGCCACGCTGGCCGAGGGGCGCCGCGTGCGCGCCACGGCCGCGGCGCCGGCAGCCTCGGCCCCTGTCGCGGAGCCCGTGGTGGTGCTGCTGCTGGAGGTGTCGCGCCCGTTGCGCACCGCCGACCGTGAGCGCCTGGCCGCCTGGCTGGCCGTGCGCCTGGGCCGCGGGCCCGTGGACCTGATCGAACGCGTGGCGAGGCCTTCGCGCTGAACGCCAACCAACTTGCCGAGAGACGAACCATGTTCAAGAAGATCCTCATCGCCAACCGAGGCGAAATCGCGTGCCGCGTCATCAAGACGGCCCGCAAGATGGGCATCGCCACCGTGGCGGTGTACTCCGAGGCCGACAAGGACGCCCGCCACGTCGAGCTGGCCGACGAGGCCGTGCTGCTCGGCCCGGCGCCGTCGCGCGAGAGCTACCTGGTGGCCGACCGGATCATCGCCGCCGCAAAGGCCACCGGTGCCGAGGCCATCCACCCCGGCTACGGCTTCCTCAGCGAGAACGAGGACTTCGCCCGGCGCGTCGAGGAGGAGGGCATCGTCTTCATCGGCCCCAAGCACTACTCGATCGCGGCCATGGGCGACAAGATCGCCTCGAAGAAGCTCGCGCTGGAAGCGGGCGTGAGCACCATCCCGGGCTGGAACGACGCCATCGACAGCCCCGAGCGCGCGGTCGAGATCGCGCGCGGCATCGGCTACCCGGTGATGATCAAGGCCAGCGCCGGCGGCGGCGGCAAGGGCCTGCGCGTGGCCTTCAACGACAAGGAGGCCCACGAGGGCTTCGCCAGCTGCCGCAACGAGGCTCGCAACAGCTTCGGCGACGACCGCGTGTTCATCGAGAAGTTCGTCGAGAGCCCGCGCCACATCGAGATCCAGGTGCTGGGCGACGCGCACGGCCACGTCGTCTACCTGCACGAGCGCGAGTGCAGCATCCAGCGCCGGCACCAGAAGGTCATCGAGGAGGCGCCGTCGCCCTTCATCAGCGAGGCCACGCGCCAGGCCATGGGCGCGCAGGCGGTGGCGCTGGCCCAGGCCGTGCGGTACCAGAGCGCAGGCACGGTGGAGTTCGTGGTCGGCAAGGACCAGGGCTTCTACTTCCTGGAGATGAACACGCGGCTGCAGGTAGAGCACCCGGTCACCGAGTGCATCACGGGGCTGGACCTGGTGGAGTTGATGATCCGCGTCGCTGCCGGCGAGAAGCTGCCCTTCACCCAGGGAGAGATCCGGCGCGACGGCTGGGCCATCGAGTGCCGCATCAACGCCGAGGACCCGTTCCGCAACTTCCTGCCCAGCACCGGACGGCTGGTGCGCTTCGTGCCGCCGCCCACCACGATGGAGGCGGGTGACCTTTGCACCTCCACCACCGTTCGCGCCGAGCCTGTCGATGCGCGTGCTCCGGACAGCGGGCTTCGACAAGCTCAGCCCGAACGGAGGGAAGGGCTTCCACAAGCTCAGCCCGGACGGAGGGAAGGGCTTCGACAAGCTCAGCCCGAGCGGGGGGAAGGGCTTCCACAAGCTCAGCCCGAACGGGGCTTCGGCGGCGTGCGCGTCGACACCGGCGTGGCCGAAGGCGGCGAGATCCCCATGTTCTACGACTCGATGATCGCCAAGCTCATCGTGCACGGCGCGGACCGGCTCGACGCCATCGCCAAGATGCGCGAGGCCCTCAACGGCTTCGTCATCCGCGGCATCGGCAGCAACATCCCCTTCCAGGCGGCGCTGCTGGCGCACCCCCGCTTCGTGGCCGGCGACTTCACCACCGGCTTCATTGCCGAGCACTACGGCAAGGGCTTCTCCAGCGCCGACGTGCCGCACGCCGACCCGTTGTTCCTGGTGGCGCTGGCCGGCTTCGTACGGCGCAAGGCGCGCGAGCGCTCGGCCGGCATCAGCGGGCAGCTGGCCGGCCACGGCGTGAAGAACCTGCCCGGCTTCGTGGTCGTGGTGCTGGGTCGCGACGGCGCGCACCGCCACCACCCCGTGCGCATCGACGAGTTCGACGCCGGCTCGGGCCACGCCGAGGTGCTGGTGGGCACGGATGGCGAGGCGCGTCGCTACGCCATCGACAGCACCAGCCCGCTGGGCAGCCTGCTGATGCAGGGCCGCTGCAACGGGCAGCCCTTCACGGCGCAGGTCGAGCGCGGGGGCGCGAAGAACCCGCTGGCCATCCGCGTGATGCACGACGGCACGCAGATCGACACCCTGGTGCTGCTGCCGCGCGCCGCCGAACTGTTCAGGCTGATGCCGCACAAGGCGCCGCCCGACCTGAGCCGCTTCCTGCTCTCGCCGATGCCGGGGCTGCTGGTGGATCTGGCCGTGCAGCCGGGGCAGAAGGTGCTGGCCGGCGAGCGGCTGGCCGTCATCGAGGCGATGAAGATGGAGAACATCCTTGTCGCCGCGCAGGATGGCACCGTGGCCGAGCTGCTGGCGAACAAGGGCGAGAGCCTGGCCGTGGACCAGCCCATCCTGAGCTTCGAGTGAGCGCGCCTTCGCGCCGGCACGCGTTGCTCGGCGGCCTGGTCGCCGGTGCAGCGCTGGCCGGCTGCGCGCAGCCGGCGCCGCCGGCCGCGGGCGCGGCGTCGCCAGGGCGTGTGCGCATCGCCGTGGCCTCGTGCTGCGACCAGACCAAGCCGCAGCCGCTGTGGGATGCCGTGCTGGCCGAGTCGCCCGAGCACGTGGTGTTCGCCGGTGACAACGTCTACGCCAGCCGGCAACCCTTCGACATCGCCCTGCTGCGCGCGGCCTACGCGCAGCA
>JBILSW010000227.1:0-5449 GCA_044371895.1 Rubrivivax sp. | reverse complement strand
CCTCGATGCGCTTGCGCTGAGACAGCACCCGCAACTCCCGCTGCGTCTGTGCGTCCAACTCGATCCTCTTGGCAACCCGCATCGCTCCAGCCTCCTGGGCGATTGGAGTATGGATGCGCCAATAGGTTCTATGACTTCGGGCGCACTACACTAGGCCCACGGCACCATCCAGTTCTTCGGCGTCGGCACGCCCCTGATGAAAACGGCTCTGCCGACCTGCAGTACGTGCTGGCTGCCGCCACCAGCACCGGCCGGCTGATGACCGACTACAAGGTCATCGTCGGCTAGAGCATTGCGCTTCCGTCACTGCCCCGCAATGCCTTGCATCAGGGGCGCGTCTGGCTGGGCTCCGCCAGGCTGCTGTATCCCGAGGCCTGCCCGCTGAAGACACGCTCGTGCGCGTCAGTCACCGACTCCCACGAGAACGTCAGGGATGCACGCTCACGGCCCCGCTCACCCAAACCCCGCAACCTCTCGGGATCGGCAACTGCCACACCCAGCGCCCGCAGGCAATCGTCGACGTCACCGCGCTTGAAGAGAAGCGCAGCCTCACCGACCACGTACCGGTTCTCGGCGATGTCGCTGCACACGATCGGAGTTCCCAGCGCCATGTTCTCCAGGATGACCGGCGACAGACCTTCGACGTCCGAGGGCTGCACATAGCAGTAAGCCGACTTCATCAGCGCGTGGGTGCGCTTGCCGTACACGAATCCCGGGAACACGATGCGAGGGTCGCGTGTCGCGCGGATGCTGCGTTCAAAATCGGACGGGTTCGGCGATCCACCCACAAGTACCAGCTTCTTGCTGGTATCGAGTCGTTCGAATGCTGGCACCAGATACTGCAGGCCCTTGTCTGGAATGAATCTGCCGACGAAGAGAAAGTACTCGTTCGGCGTCAGGCCAAGCTCCGCGAGGATCGAGTAGTCCAGACCGTCTTGTGCAACCTCGCTGCCGAACGGAATGAACTCATAGCGACGCCCAAACTTCTTCTCGAAAAGCGCCTTCACAAACACGTTGTCGAAGATGACCTGATGGGCCACCACTGCCGTCAGGTGTTGTGACAGACGCAGATAGAGCCTCCCGTACCACGGCCACTTGTCACGTTTCCAGTCGACGCCATCCTGGCTGATGAACACTCGTTTGCCACAGAGGCGCAGCAGCAGCCCGAAGATCGAGTTCCCGCCGTTCTGGATGTGAACGATGTCGGCCGTGTTGCGGACAACGATGTCCCAGGTGCATCGAGCCGAGTGAAAGAGCGTGTCGAAGCCCTTCCACGCCACCGTTCGAAAATGGCGAAAGCGGACACCGTCCACTTCGTCCGCCAATTGCACCTCGCCCGGGTACAGTCGGTTGTAGCCGAGCACCGCGTGCCCCTTTCGCGCGAGCCTAGGCAGGAGTTCGCTTGCGAACTTGTCCGCACCTGCGCACCCGGGTCTCATCGGGACCGATCTGAATCCGAATGCTGCGATTCGCATGGGCCGGCCCAACCCGGTCAGAGGTAATGGCGATAGTCGCGGTCGACGTAGGCCTTCAGGGCGGACCGCCAGTCCGACATGGAGTTCAACCCGCGCAGGTGCAGCTTGCGGTTGATGAGTCGCTCGGAATCGGGCCTGGGCGCATAGAACTCGCGGCTGAAGAACTCTGAACTGACAGGATTGATGCGGACCTGATCGGCGATGCCGAGCTCGACAACGAGTTGCTCAGCCACCTCGAGGCGGCTGGTCACGCCTTCGCAAACCATGTTGTAGAGGCCCCAGTGGCGTTGCGCCAGCAGTGCCTTGACTGTGCGAGCAAAGTCGAAGGTGTAAGTCGGCGTGCCGAGCTTGTCGTGCACCACGTTGAGTTCGGTCTTGCCGTCCTTGAGCTGCTTCATCAGCTTCTGGATGAACTTCTTGTCCTTGCGCGGCCCCCCTCCCATCATCCAGCCGGCACGACATACGAGATGTTCGCGAACGTGCTGGGTGACGAACAGTTCGCCCATGTACTTCGAGCGCGCGTAGTGACCCATCGGGTTCGGGCGGTCCCAGTCGTCGAAGGTGTCCTTGGAACCATCGAAAATGCCTGCGGTGCTGATGTAGAGGAGCGGAATGCCCAGTTCGTTCGCGATGTAGCAGGCGTTCTCGACGGCCGTCGTGTTCGTCATGTAGGCGTCTTCGATGTTCTCCTCGCAGTACTCGAGGCTGGTGTGCGCGCCAAGATGGAACAGCAGGTCAGGCTTGAAGGCCATCACGCTGTCGCGATAGGCGGCCATGTCTCGAAAATCGAGAGGCATCAGCCAGTCCTCATTGACATCCTTGTCGGTGCAATGCAGCTCGTGCTCACCGCGAAAGGTGTGGAAGAAGGCTTCGCCCAGCATGCCTCCGCAGCCAGCGACATAGATCCTTGCCATACGAGTTACCGGTAGTGAACTGAAAAACCCTCAACTCTAGGCCGCGCGCGTGAGAGCAAGATGACGTCCGCCGCATGCGGCAGCTTCAGTGGCTGGCGGAGGATGGAACGAGAACAGCAGTGCCGCCTCGCGATGGCCTAGTCGACTGACAACACGCGGCCGAAGCTTGGCAACGGTTCCGGCCAGCGGCAGGAGCGCTGGCGCGAGCTGGGCCAGGCGCATTGCCGTCAAGCGAACACCTCGGCGTCCACCAACCCCGGCGCCGCCGCATCCTTCACCGCCAGTCTCGGCGCCACCCCGGCATCGGGCCATGCGATCGCGAGATCGGGGTCGTCCCAGCGGATCGCCCCCTCGCAGTCCTTCGCGTAGGTGTCGGTGGTCTTGTACAGGAAGTGCGTGTCGTCCTCCAGCGCCAGGAAGCCGTGGGCGAAGCCTTCGGGGATCCACAACTGCCGGCGGTTCTCGGCGTTCAGCTCCAGCCCGAACCACTGGCCGAAGTGCGGCGAGCCGCGGCGGATGTCGACCGCCACGTCCCAGGCGCGGCCCTTCACCACCCGCACCAGCTTGCCCTGGGCGTGCGGCGGCAACTGGTAGTGCAGGCCGCGCAGCACGCCGCGCTGGCTGCACGAGTGGTTGTCCTGCACGAAGCGGCGCGGCAGCGGCTCTTCCGCGGCCTCCAGCGCGGCCAGCCATTTCGGCTCGGTGAAGCTCTCCATGAACCATCCGCGGTCGTCGCCGAACACGGCCGGCTCGACGATCAGCACGCCCGGCAGCGGGGTCTTCGTCAGCTTCATCGTCAGAAGACCCGCTCGTTCAGGATCTGCAGCAGGTACTGCCCGTAGCCGTTCTTGCGCAAGGGCTCGGCCAGCGCCTGCAGCTGCTCGGCCGTGATCCAGCCGGCACGGAACGCGATCTCTTCCGGGCAGGCCACCTTCAGGCCCTGGCGCTTCTCCAGCGTGGCGATGAACTGGCCGGCCTCCAGCAGGCTGTCGTGGGTGCCGGTGTCCAGCCAGGCGTAGCCCCGGCCCATGATCTCCACCTCGAGCTGGGCCTGCCGCAGGTATTGCGCATTCACCTCGGTGATCTCAAGCTCGCCGCGGGCGCTGGGCTTGATCGAGGCCGCGATGTCGCAGACCTGCTCGTCGTAGAAGTACAGGCCCGTGACGGCGTAGTTGCTCTTGGGCGCCCGGGGCTTTTCCTCGATGCTGATGGCGCGGCGCTGCGCATCGAACTCGACAACGCCGTAACGCTCGGGGTCGTGCACGTGGTACGCGAACACCGTGGCCCCGGTGCTGCGCGCGTTGGCCCGCGCCAGCTGCGCCGCCAGGTCGTGGCCGTGGAAGATGTTGTCGCCCAGCACCAGTGCGCTCGGCGCGCCGCCCACGAAGTCGCGGCCCAGGATGAAGGCCTGCGCCAGGCCGTCGGGGCTGGGCTGCACGCAGTACCGCAGGTTCATGCCCCACTTCGAGCCGTCGCCCAGCAGGGCCTGGAAGCGCGGCGTGTCCTGCGGCGTGCTGATGACGAGCACGTCGCGCATGCCGGCCAGCATCAGCGTGCTCAGCGGGTAGTAGACCATCGGCTTGTCGTACACCGGCAGCAGCTGCTTGCTCACGGCCAGCGTGGCCGGGTGCAGCCGCGTGCCGGAGCCACCGGCCAGGATGATGCCCTTGCGGTTCATGGTGAGTGGTCCTCCTCGGGGCCTTGGGTCAGCCCAGCACCTCGGTCAGCATGCGGTCGACGCCGCGCTGCCACGGCGGCAGCGCCAGGCCAAAGGTGCGCTGCAGCTTGGCGGTGGCCAGGCGCGAGTTCAGCGGCCGCTGCGCCGGCGTGGGGTAGGCGCTGGTGGGGATGGCGTGGATGCGCTCGGGCGCCACCTTCACGGCGTGGCCCCGCGCACGCGCCCATTCGATGACGTGCGTGGCGTAGCCGTGCCAGTTCGTCTCGCCGCCGGCCACGCAGTGGTAGGTGCCCGACAGCGCGACGTGGTCGAACAGGCGCGGCAGCAGCTGCGCCGTCACGTCGGCCAGCAGGTCGGCGCCGGTGGGCGCGCCCACCTGGTCTGCGATCACCTTGAGTTCCTCGCGCTCGGCCGCCAGCCGCAGCATGGTACGCGCGAAGTTGCCGCCGCGCGCCGCGTACACCCAGCTCGTGCGCAGGATGGCGTGGTGGCAGCCGCTGGCGCGGATGATCTCCTCGCCTTCGAGCTTGGTGCGGCCGTAGACGCTGAGCGGGCCTGTTGGCGCGCTTTCGTCGCGGGCGTGCGTGCCGCTGCCGTCGAACACGTAGTCGGTGCTGTAGTGCACCAGGCACAGGTCGCGCCGCTTGGCCTCGCGTGCCAGCACCCCGGGTGCGGTGGCGTTGAGCGCGCGCGCGAGCTCGGGCTCGGACTCGGCCTTGTCGACCGCCGTGTGCGCCGCGGCGTTGACGATGACCTGCGGCTGCACGTGGTCCACCAGCGCCGCCAGCGCCTCGGGCTGGCTGAAGTCGGCCTTCAGCGGCCCGTCGCTGTCGAAGTCGCAGGCCACCACCTCGCCCAGCACGGCCAGCGAGCGCTGCAGCTCCCAGCCGACCTGGCCGTTCTTGCCCAGCAGCAACATCTTCATGGGCAACGCTCCCGCTTCAACGTGCCGCGTAGTTGGCCGCCACCCAGTCGCGGTAGCTGCCGCTCTGCACGCGCGCCACCCAGTCGGCGTGCTCCAGGTACCACTGCACCGTCTTGCGGATGCCGGTCTCGAAGGTCTCGGCCGGGCGCCAGCCGAGCTCGCGCTCGATCTTGCGCGCGTCGATGGCGTAGCGGCGGTCGTGGCCCGGGCGATCCTTCACGTAGGTGACGAGCCGCGAGTAGGGTCCCTCGGCCGCGGGGCGCAGCTCGTCGAGCAGCGCGCAGACGGTCTTCACGATCTCGATGTTGGGCTTCTCGTTCCAGCCGCCCACGTTGTAGGTCTCGCCCAGGCGCCCGCCGGCCAGCACGGCGCGGATGGCGCTGCAGTGGTCCTTCACGTACAGCCAGTCGCGGATCTGCATGCCGTCGCCGTACACCGGCAGGGGCTTGCCGGCCAG
>JBILSW010000010.1:0-18045 GCA_044371895.1 Rubrivivax sp. | reverse complement strand
GCTCGCGCGTGGCCACCAGGCTCATCACGATGCCGGGGGTGCAGAAGCCGCACTGCGAGCCGTGGCAGTCCACCATCGCCTGCTGCACCGGGTGCAGTGGGCCGCCGGGCGGCGAGAGGTCTTCCACCGTCACCAGGGCCCGGCCGTCGAGCGCGGGCAGCAACTGGATGCAGCTGTTCACCGGCCTGAAGGCCACCGCGCCGTCGTCGCCGAGCTCGCCCACGAGCACGGTGCAGGCGCCGCAGTCGCCCTCGTTGCAGCCTTCCTTGGTGCCGGTGCAGCGCGCCTCCTCGCGCAGCCACTGCAGCACGGTGCGCGTGGGCTCGGGGGCGGCGTGCTCGACGACGGCGCCGCGGTGGACGAAGCGGACGGGGCGGGTGCTCATGGCGGCATCGGGTTCACAGGGACTTACCCGCACGGTAGCGCGCAGCTTTCCTGTGGGTATACGTTCGTGCGCATGTCCGGCATGCGCCAGAATGCATGGCAATGCAGCCCGGCTTCGACACCATCGACCTCCACCTCATCCGGGTGTTGCACACCGTGATCCACGAACGCAGCGTCTCGCGGGCGGCCGTCCGGCTGGCCAGCAGCCAGCCGGCCGTCAGCGCGCAGCTCAGGCGCTTGCGCCGCCTCACCGGCGACCCGCTGCTCGTGCGCGCCGGCCAGCAGATGCACCCCACCGAAACCGCCTTGCAATTGCTGGGCCCGGCCGAGCGCCTGCTGCAGGAGGCCGAGCAGCTCTTCGGCCGCCACCGCGCGCAGCAGCGACGCGCCGCCTTCGACCCCGCGCGCGCCGAGGGCCTGTTCCGCGTGGCGGCCAGCGACTACCTGGACCCGCTGTTCCTGCCGCGCCTGGTGGCCCTCCTGAAGCGCGAGGCCCCCGGCATGCGGCTGGAACTGCTGCCGCTGACGCAGGACTACGACTACCGCCGCCATCTGGCCGCCGGCGACGTCGACCTCGTCGTCGGCAACTGGCTCGAGCCGCCGGAGGAGCTGCACCTGGCGCGGCTGCTCAGCGACGAGATCGTCTGCCTGGTGGCCGAGCGCCACCCCCACGCCGGCGGCCGCGGCTGGACGCGCGAGCGCTACCTCGAGCAGGAGCACGTCGCGCCGATGCCCTTGAGCCCAGGCGCCGTGGGTGTAATCGACGAGCACCTGCGCCAACAGGGGGCACGGCGCGACATCGTGGTGCGCACCTCGCACTTCAGCCTGATCCCGCTGATGGTGGCTGACAGCCTGCTGGTGCTGACCACGGGCCGTCTGTTCTGCAGCCGCTACGCGGGCACGCTGCCGGTGAAGATCGTGCGCTGCCCGGTGGGCTTCCCGCCGCTGACGTACTACCAGCTCTGGCACGACCTGACGCACGCCGCACCCAGCCAGCGCTGGCTGCGCGAGCAGGTGCGCGACGTGGCCGCCGGGCTGGCGGGGGCGGGCGCATGACGGCGCCGGCCGCCGCCGGCCAGGCCGTGCGCGCCATCCGCGCCGACCTGCTGGACTTCACGGCCGCGCCGGCCTGGGGCGATGCGTCCGACGCCGCCGTCGGCGTGCGCTGGCGCCCCGACCACTGGCTGCTGGTCGACGCCCAGGGCCTGATCGTGGCGGTGCAACGCGAGGACCCCGGCCCCGGCGTCGAGCGGCACGACCACCGCGGCCGCCTGCTGCTGCCCGGCTTCGTCGACAGCCACGTGCACAGCCCGCAGGTGCCGGTGCTGGCCAGCTACGGCACCGCGCTGCTCGACTGGCTCGACACCTACACCTTCCCCAGCGAAACCGCCTGGGCCGACGCCGACCACGCCACGCGCGGCACCGAGCGGTTCCTCGACGCGCTGCTGGCCCACGGCACCACCGCCGCGGCGGTGTTCCCCACCGGGCACAAGGCCTCGGCCGAGGCGCTGTTCGCCGGCGCGGCGGCGCGCGGCATGCGCATCGTCGGCGGCAAGGTGCTGATGGACCGCCACGCGCCCGAAGGCCTGCGCGACACCGTGGCACAGGCCGAGCGCGACTGCACCGACCTCATCGCGCGCTGGCACGGCCGCGCCCGCTGCAGCTACGCCGTGACGGTGCGCTTCGCCCCCACCAGCACCCCGGCGCAGCTGGCCATGGCCGGCGCGCTGTGCCGGGCCGACCCCACGCTCCACATGCAGACGCACGTGGCCGAGAACCGCGACGAGCTGCGCTGGGTGGCCGAGCTGTTCCCGCAGGCCCGCAGCTATCTGGCCGTGTACGACGACGCCGGGCTGCTGCACGGGCGCAGCGTGCTCGCCCACGGCATCTGGCTCGACGCCGACGACCGCGCCCGCCTGGCCGCCACCGGGGCCCACGTGGCGCACTGCCCCACAAGCAACCTGTTCCTGGGCAGCGGCCTGTACGCCTGGCGAGCGGCGCTGCGCGCCGGCCATGCCACCAGCCTGGCCAGCGACGTCGGCGGAGGCACGCGGCTGTGCCTGCTGCCCAACGCCGCCGCGGCCTACGCGGTGCAGGCGCTGCAGGGCGAGCGCCTGACGGCCTGGGTGGCACTGCACGCGGCCACGCGCGGCAGTGCCGAGGCGCTGCGCCTGGGCCATGAGATCGGCACGCTGGAGCCCGGCCGCATGGCCGACCTGACGGTGTGGGACTGGGCCGTGGGCACGCTCGATGCCGGGCGCCAGCATGTGGCCCGTGGTTTGCATGAACGCGTGTTCGCCTGGATGACCCTGGCCGACGAACGCCACCTTGCCGCCACCTGGGTGGCCGGCCAGGAACGCCACCGGAGGACCACCCCTTGAGCACGCCCTTGCGCCCGGAGCCCGGCTCGGCCGAGCTGCGCCTGCAGCTGTCGGGCATCTCCAAGCAGTACCCCGCCGTCAAGGCCAACGACGGCGTGGCGCTGCGTGTCAAGCCCGGCGAGATCCACGCCGTGCTCGGCGAGAACGGCGCCGGCAAGAGCACGCTGATGAAAATCATCTACGGCGCCGTGCAGCCCGACGAAGGCGAGATCCGCTTCGACGGCCGCCCGGTGCGCGTGGCCAGTCCGGCCATGGCGCGCGCGCTGGGCATCAGCATGGTCTACCAGCACTTCAGCCTGTTCGACACGCTGACGGTGGCCGAGAACGTCTGGCTGGGCCTGGACAAGGGCCTGGCGCTGCCGCAGGTGTCCGCGCGCATTGCCGAGGTGGCGGGCGCGTACGGGCTCGGCGTCGAGCCCGGCCGGCCGGTGCACACGCTCAGCGTGGGCGAGCGGCAGCGCGTGGAGATCGTGCGCGCGCTGCTCACCAACCCGCGGCTGCTGATCCTGGACGAGCCGACCTCGGTGCTCACGCCGCAGGCGGTGGACAAGCTCTTCGTGGTGCTGCGCCGGCTGGCGGCCGAGGGCACCAGCATCCTGTACATCAGCCACAAGCTCGACGAGATCCGCGCCCTGTGCCACCAGTGCACGGTGCTGCGCGGCGGCCGGGTCACCGGCGAGGTCGACCCCATGCAGGAAAGCAACGCCAGCCTGTCGCGCCTGATGATCGGCGCCGAGCCACCGGCGCTGAAGCACGCGCCGCGCGCCCCCGGCCCGATGGTGCTGCAGGTGCGCCAGCTGTCGCTGCCCACGGGCGATCCCTTCGGCGTGGCGCTGGCCGGCATCGACCTCGACGTGCACGCCGGCGAGATCCTCGGCGTGGCCGGCGTCTCCGGCAACGGCCAGCAGGAGCTGCTGGCGGCGCTGTCGGGCGAAGACCCGCGCGCTCCGGCCGGCAGCGTGGTCATGTTCGGCCAGGACATCGCGCGGCATTCGCCGCGGCGGCGCCGCCACGAGGGCCTGCACTTCGTGCCCGAGGAGCGACTGGGCCGCGGCGCCGTGCCCACCATGAGTCTGGCCGAGAACACGCTGCTCACGCGCAGTGCGGGCGTGGGCCGGCTGGGCTGGCTGCGGCGCGCCGACATCGCCGCGCTGGCCGCGCGCGTGATTTCACGCTTCCAGGTCAAGGCCGGGGGCGCGGGCGCGCCGGCGCGCTCGCTGTCGGGCGGCAACCTGCAGAAGTTCATCGTCGGCCGCGAGATCGACGCCGCGCCGAAGCTGCTGATCGTGGCCCAGCCCACCTGGGGCGTGGACGTGGGCGCCGCGGCGCTGATCCGCGGCGAACTGCTGGCGCTGCGCGACGCCGGCTGCGCCATCCTGGTGGTTAGCGAGGAGCTCGAGGAACTGTTCGAGATCAGCGACCGGCTCGTCGTCATCGCGCGCGGGCGCCTGTCGCCGGCCCTGCCGACGGCCGAGGCCACGGTGGAGCGCATCGGCAGCTGGATGTCGGGCCTGTGGGACGGCGCGTCGGCGGAGGTGGCTCATGCTGCGGCTTGAACCCCGCGCCACGCCCTCGCAGGCCATGACGCTGGCCTCGCCGGTGCTGGCGCTGCTGCTGACGGCCGCGGTGGCCGCTCTCATCCTCGCCGGGCTGGGCAAGGACCCGCTGTCGGGGCTGCAGGTGCTCTTCCTGGAGCCGCTGTCCGACCGCCGCCAGATCACCGAAGTGCTGCTCAAGGCCACGCCGCTGATCGTCATCGCGCTCGGCCTGGCGGTGTGCTACCGCGCCAACGTGTGGAACATCGGCGCCGAGGGGCAGTTCCTGCTGGGCTGCGTGGGCGGCGGGGGCCTGGCGTTGTGGCTCTCCGGCCTGGCCTCGCAGGGCATCGTGCTGCCCAAGCCGCTGGGCGTGACGCTGGTGCTGCTGGCCGGCATGCTGGGCGGCCTGCTGTGGGCGGCGCTGGTGGCACTGCTGCGCGACCGCTTCAACGCCAACGAGATCCTCGTCAGCCTGATGCTCGTCTACGTGGCGCAGCAGGTGGTCAACGCGCTCGTCTTCGGCCCCTGGAAGGACCCGCAGGGCTTCAACATGCCGCAGACGGCGCTGTTCCACGCCAGCCTGAACCTGCCGCCGCTGGTGGAACGTTCGCGGCTGCACGTGGGCCTGGTGATCGCGCTGGTGCTGGCGGTGCTGGCGACGCTGTTCCTGTTCCGCAGCTTCCGCGGCTTCCAGCTGCAGGTGGGCGGCCTGGCGCCGGCGGCGGCGCGGTATGCGGGCTTCTCGTCGCGCGCAGCGCTATGGACGGCGCTGCTGCTGTCGGGCGCGCTGGCCGGCCTGGCGGGCGCCATGGAGGTGGCGGGCCCGATCAAGCAAGTCACGCCCTACCTGAGCACCGGGCTGGGCTTCACCGCCATCATCGTGTGCTTCGTGGGCCGGTTGCACCCGCTGGGCATCGTCGCGGCCGGCGTGCTGTTGTCGCTGATGCTGATCGGCGGCGAGCTCGCGCAGAGCCGCATGGGCCTGCCCAACGCCATGGCCAGCGTGCTGCAGGGGCTGCTGCTGCTCATCCTGCTGGCCTGCGACACCTTCATCCACCAGCGCCTGCGCTGGGTGCCCACCCCGAGGCGCGCCGCATGAACGAGACCGCTCTGCTCATCAACACCGCGCTGGCCAGCGGCACCACGCTGGCCCTGGCGGCCCTGGGCCTGCTGATCAACGAGCGCGCGGGCGTGCTCAACCTCGGGGCCGAGGGCATGATGCTGGTGGCGGCGGTGGCCGGCTTCGCGATCGCGTTCACCACCGGCAGCGACACGCTGGGCTTCCTGGCCGCGGCGCTGGCCGGCGCGGCGCTGGCCGCGGTGTTCGGGCTGCTGGTGATCTTCCTCAACACCAACCAGTACGCCACCGGCCTGGCGCTGAGCCTGTTCGGCTACGGCTTCTCGGCCTTCGTCGGCGTGGGCATGGTGGGGCAGTCGCTCAGCGCGCGGCAGCAGCACGCCATCCCCGTGCTGTCGGACCTGCCCTTCGTGGGGCCGGCGCTCTTCAGCCATCACCCCATGGTCTACGTGGCCATGGCGCTGACGGCGGGCATCGCCTGGTTCTTCTATCGCACGCGCTCGGGCCTGCTGCTGCGCGCCATTGGCGAGAACCCCGAGCCCGCGCACGCCCTGGGCTACCCGGTGCGGCTGATCCGCCTGGCCGCGGTGTGCGCCGGCGGCGCGCTGTGCGGGCTGGCCGGGGCCTACGTGTCGCTGGTGACGGCGCCGCTGTGGGTGGAGGGACTGACGGCCGGCCGCGGCTGGATCGCGCTGGCGCTGACCGTCTTCGCCACCTGGCGGCCGGCGCGCGCGCTGCTGGGCGCCTACCTGTTCGGCGGCGTCACGGTACTGCAGCTCAACCTGCAGGCGCAAGGCGTGGCGGTGTCGAGCCACCTGCTGACCATGCTGCCCTACATCGCCACCATCGTCGTGCTGGCGCTGATCAGCCGCAACGCGGCCTTCATCCGCCTGAACATGCCCGCCTCGTTGGGGAAGCCTTTCCTCCCCGGCTCATAATTTCGTCACCTACCCACCCAGGAGAGAGCCCCGATGAACGAGCAGATGACCCGCCGCCTGTTTGCGATGGCCGGCCTTGCGGCTGCGGCCGTGCTGGCCGGTTGCGGCAAGAAGGAGGCGCCGCCGCCCCCCGCCGCGCAGGCCCCGGCTGCTGCCAGCGCTCCCAAGCCCGAGCCGCTGAAGGCGGCCTGGGTGTACATCGGCCCGGTCGGCGACGCCGGCTGGACCTTCGCCCACGACCAGGGCCGCAAGGCCGTGGAGGCCGAGTTCGGCGACAAGGTCAAGACCACCTTCGTCGAGAAGGTGCCCTACGCCGACGGTGAGCGGGTGATCCGCGACCTGGCCGCCCAGGGCAACAAGGTCATCTTTGCCACGAGTTTCGGCTACATGGACGCCATGCTGAAGGTCGCCGGCGAGTTCCCGAATGTCAAGTTCGAGCATGCCACCGGCTACAAGACGGCGCCGAACATGCGCGTCTACGACGCCCGCTTCTATCACGACGCCTATGTCAGCGGCATCATCGCCGGCGGCATGACGAAGACCAATACCCTGGGCTTCGTGGCCAGCTTCCCCATCCCCGAGGTGCTGCGCAACATCAACGCCTTCACGATGGGCGCGCAGAGCGTCAACCCGAAGATCAAGACGCGCGTGGTCTGGGTCAACAGCTGGTTCGACCCCGAGAAGGAAGGTGCGGCCGCACAGGAGCTCATCAACAAGGGCGCCGACGTGCTGCTGCAGAACACCGACTCCACCGCCGTGCTGCAGACGGCCGAGAAGAACGGCAAGTTCGCTTTCGGCTGGGACAGCGACATGAGCAGCTACGCGCCCAAGGCGCACCTGGCGAGCAACATCGTCGACTGGGGCCCGTACTACAAGAAGTCCATCAAGGAAGCCATGGACGGCAGCTGGAAGGGCGAGCAGCGCACGATCTGGGGCAAGCCCGAGGGTGCCAACGACGTGATCAAGATCGCCGACTTCGTGCCCGCCGAACTCAAGGCCAAGGCCGAGGTCGCCAAGTCCGGCATCAAGAGCGGCCAGATCGAGGTCTTCACCGGCCCCATCGTCGGCGCCGATGGCAAAGAGCGCCTGGCCAAGGACACCAAGGCCGACCAGGCCTGGAAGGACAAGGTCGACTTCTACGTCAAGGGCGTCGAGGGCAAGATCCCCAGCGGCGGCAAGTAATGTCACCGCCCGGCCGCGCAGCGGCCGGCCCCGCAACAGGGCGCCCTCGGGCGCCCTTCTTCATGGCCCCGACGGGGCGTCGCCACGCGCCGGGCGGCGGCTGGCGATGGCCTGGAGCGTCAGGTCTTCGCGGCCGGCTTGCGGATGATCGTCCGCTGGAACCAAGCCTCGTTCATGCGACCCAGGAAGTCGGGGTCAACAGGGAAGCCGGCCCCGTTGCCGAGCACCGACTCGTTGCCGCACAGCGGGCACAGGGCCGTCTGCCGCTTGATCGCCTCGGGATCGTCCAACTCGTCGAAGTGCAGGCCGGTCCAGGCGACCACGTTCTCGGGCGGAAAGGTCTGCAGGCAGTGGCAGCAGCCACACATGTTGCTGGCCTGGATCTGCACCCAGTTGTTGGTGAGGTACCGGTAGGCAACGAGGAGTTCGTTCTTCATGGGCTCGCGCGTGCTGTCGTCGGCCCCGAGTCTCGGTCGGAACGGCCGCCGCGGGGCACTCCGTGAAAGCCGCCGGGACCCGTGAATACCCGCATCCCGCACCGGGCGACCTGCCGCCGGCTCAGCGTCGGCCCTGCAGTTCGGCGAAGAAGGCATCGGGGCTCGGTTTGCGGCCCAGGAAGCGCTGCACCAGCTGCTGCGGCGGCACCTCGCCGCCGGGGGCGAGGATGGTGTCGCGGTAGCGGCGCCCGACGGCGGGGTCCATCAGCCGTCCCCGGAAGGCCGACAGCATGTCCAGCGCCATCACCTCGCTCCACATGTAGCCGTAGTAGCCCGCCGCATAGCCGCCCATCAGGTGCCCGAAGCTGGCCGGGAACAGGGTGCCTTCGACGTAGCCCAGCGGCGTGTTCCTCTCCATGGCCTCCCAGGTGGCCATGGCCGGCCGTGGCCGGCCGGTGTGCAGCAGCATGTCGAAGGCGGCGAAGGACCACTGCCTGAAGTAGCGGATGCCGCGGCCGAAGCTGCGGGCTGCATCGAGCTGCCGCAGCTGCTCAGGGCTCAGCCGCGGGCACAGCGGGCATACCTCGGCCAGCACGGCCAGCGTCTCGGGGCGGCGTGCCCACTCCTCGAACATCTGCGAGGGCGCCTCGACGAAGTCGCGCTTGACCGAGGTGCCCGACAGGTCGGCGTAGCGCGCCTCGGACAGCACGCCGTGCAGCACGTGGCCGAACTCGTGCAGCAGGGTCTCCAGTTCTTCGTGGTCCAGGCCCTTGGGGTTGAAGTTGGTCACCAGCACGCTGGTCGGCCGACGGCCCGCCAGGCGCGAGCCCGGGGCGACGGGGAATGCCGCCGCGTGGCTGTACTTGCCCTCGCGCGGGAACAGGTCGAGGTAGGCCGTGCCGATGAAGCGGCCCCGCGGGCCGCTGTCGGCGCGTTCGTGGACGTCGACCACCCGCACGTCGGGGTGCCAAACGGGCACGCCGGTGGCGGGCACGAACTCGATCCCGTACAGCCGCTCGGCCACGCGCATGGCGAACTGCAGGCTGGCTTCGGTGGGGAAGTACGCGCGCAGCTGCTCCTGGTCGACGGCATAGCGCTGGCGCCGGATGCGTTCCTGCAGGAAGGCCACGTCCCAGCGCTGCACGTTCACCTCCGCCTTTGCCTGCCCGGCGAACGCGGCCTTCTCGGCACGCAGGTCCTCCAGTTCCTGGCGCTGGCCCTGGTCCACCGCGGCCTGCACCTTGCGAAGGAAATCGTTCACCGCCTGCGGCGTGCCGGCCATGCGGCGCTGCAGGGCGAAGCTGGCGTAGTCGGCCTTGCCGTGCAGCTGCGCCAGCTCGTGGCGCAAGGCCAGTGCACGGTCCAGCCGCTCAAGATTGGCGGTGCCGCCCTGCCGCGCGAAGGCGAGGTGGACCTGCCGCCGCGCCTCCTCGCGGGTGGCGCCGCTCATGAAGGGCAGCACGGTGGGGTAGCTCATGCGCAGCACCAGTCGGCCCTGCGCGTCGCGCGTCTGCGCCGCCAGCCAGCTCTCGGGCATGCCGGCCGCGTCCTCCAACGCCAGCGTCACGGTGGTGTCGTCCTCGTTGACGGCCTTCTGGAACGCCAGCCCCAGGGTGCTCAGCTCCTCGTCGATGGCCTTGGCGCGCGCGCGCCGCTGTGGCGGCAGCGAAGCGCCGCTGTCCTCGAAGTTCTCGAGCAGCCGCGTGCGATAGGCCGCGTCGGCCGCGTCGGCGGGCTTGAAGGCGCGCACGCGCTGCAGCAGCGACTGGCTCTGGAAGATTTCGCTGTCGAGGGGGGCGAACTTCTCCACGCAGACCTGCGCGGCGTCGCGCGTGGCCTTGTCGGGCGAGACGTTGGCCAGCAGGTACACCGAGCCGGCGAACCCGCCGGACTGCAGGGCCAGGGTGTTGAACTCGGCCAGCACCGTCCGGCGATTGCCGCCCCGTTCCATCGTGGCGATCATGGCGCGCACCGCCGCCAACTCGGCATCGCAGCGCGCCAAGATGGCTGCAGCATCCAGCAGCGCCACCGTGCTGCGGGGCGGCGCGGTCTGCGCGGCTGCCGGCGCTGCCGCCAGGACCAGGGTGACGAACAGGGCCAGTGCGGAGGGCTTCATGGGCGGTCGGAGGTCGTGAATGACCGCCCTAGTCTAGGCCGCGGGCCCTTGGCGCGTCAGATCACCGTGTTCCGGACGAGCGACTCCCTGGCCTGGGCGCGCTGGAGGTTGTCTTCGATGCTGGTCGCCAAACCGGCTTCGCGCAGCTTGCACAGCATGCGCTGCGTCAGCGTGTGGGTGCGGCCGCCATGGCGGCTCTGGAACAGGAACAGGCGCTGGTCGGGGCCCACCCAGTTCAGCCGCGCCGTCATCCACAGGCCCTGCAGGAACAGGCGGCACACCGCGCCGGGCTGCAGCGTGGCCACCCACTGGGCAGGCGTTGCCGGCGGCTGCCCGAGCGCGTCGCCGGCGGAGCCGGCCAGCGGCACGGTCGGCAGGCCGGCGTGAAGGTCGAACATCACGGGCACCGGCAGCTGCTCGGCAGGCTCCCCTTGCCGGCTGGCGGCGGAGTCGACCGTCGGCGGCGGCGGGTCGCGCAGGATCTCGGACAGCTCGACGAGTTCGGCATCGATGCGCGGCAGCGGCAGGTCGGTGACCGCCAGCGCCTTGCCCACCTGGCGCAGCAGCGCGGCCCGCTCCGCACGCGAAACCTTCTGCCCCGGCTTTGCCGTGGCGCGGATGAGTTCGTCGACCACCACCGCCGCCTCCGCCACCGGTTCGCTGGCGGCACCGTGCTTCAAGGCCAGCGCCGTCAGCGCCATCGTCCAGGGGCCGACCAGGAAGCGCCGCAGCAACCCGCTGGTGGGCGTGGTGCGCAGCTGCTGGTGGATCTGGCCGCGGAAGGCCAGCCTGACCTCTTCGTGGTCGGCCTCGCGCTGCAGCGCCGCCACGTCGGCGGCGCCGGGCGCCGCCGCGTACTCCAGCAGATCGGATGCCACCTGCTGCACCTCGTCGGCGGCGTGCAGACAGGCGTCGGCGTCCAGCCGCGAGCTGGCGAGCAGGCGCTGCAGCAGCGCGTCGAGCGAGCGGCCGAGCACGCGCTGGTCCTGCGGGCTCACGTCATCGTGCACTGCGGCGGCGGCCAGCAAGCGGTCGAGCAGCTGCCACCAGGGGTGTCCGGGGTTGCTCCAGATCTGCGGGTCTTCGGCGGCCAGGCGCTGCGCCAGCTGTTCCAGTCGCTGCATCAGGCCGACCATCGACGGCGACTGCGCCGTCTGCCGCCGCAGTTCGGCGAACAGGCCCCGCATCAGCTCCTCGGCGGCGGCCTTCGGCAGCAGCGGGGCACCCGGCGGCGGCGCCCGCTGGGCATCGAGCCGCAGGGTCCACTCCGAATCGGCGCCTTCCACCTGGGGCGGAGCCTGCTTGCGCTGGGCCCAGGCCACCAGTTCGCGCATCGACTCGGAGGGAGGCACTGGCGTCTCGTCGCCAGTCAGGCGCTCGGCCGCGAGCTGGGCTGCCCCAGCGGTGGCCGACGCCGGCGGCGACTCGCGGTCGCCGGCGATGCGGTAGCTCAAGGGAGCGACACCGCGCTCCTCGAGCCAGCTCGCGAGCTCGGCATACACCTCGCGCATCTGCGTCGCCATGGCGGTACCCAGCGCGCGCAGCAACGCGGCGCGCAGGACGGCATCGGGCGCGACCTCGTCCGCGGCCTGGCGCACGGCGCGCGCGCAGGGCAGCGGCCCGAGCGGCACGATGGCCTGGTCGATCCGCGGGCGCTCGTACAGCCGGCTGCACAGGCTGGCGAGTTCGTGCAGCTCCATCTCGGCCTCGGACTCGATGCGCTGGACGATGCGGGCGGTCTCGATCTCGTCGTCGATCTGGGTCTCCGAGATCAGCGTCAGGCCCTGGCCGGCACCGGCCGACCGCGTGGCTGGCGGCGGGGCCGGTGCACGCGCGTCGAGCTGTGCCGTGAGGGCACTGGTCAGCGCCTGCACCAGTTCCACGCGACGGCGCTGCAGCAGTTGCGCCAGAAGGGGCGAGCCGGCGAGGCCGTTGATCGACACCGCCGAGTCCTCGCGCCGGATGACCCGCTCGACCAGCGCCACCACCCAGCGGCCCAGGCCCTGGCGCAGGGCATGCTCGAAGGCCGCCGGGCGCGGTGCGACGGGGGTCGGAAAATCGGCAAGGTTCACGGAGGCTCCGGTCGGCGATCAGCGTCGGCACGGGCAGGGGCGCGGCCGTACAGACCAGATTCGGCCGCCGCGGGCCGAACTTGAGCGGCGCCTGCAGGGCGTGCGGCCGTCAGCGGACAGGATTCACCCCCAGCGTCCAGGCCACCAGCGTGAAGCTCCCGAAGGCCAGCACCGTGCTGGTCATGATGATGCGGGCGATGCGGCCGTTGTCGGCGCCGAAGCGCTCGGCCAGCAGCGAGACGTTGCTGGCGCTGGGCAGTGCCGCCGCCAGCGTGAGCACCAGGATCTGGAAGCCGGTGACCGGCGCTCCCAGCTGGCGCGCGCCGAGCGCGAGCAGCGCCACCAGCAGAGGGTGCACGAACAGCTTCACCAGTGCCACGGGCACGAAGTCAACGGCCGGCGTGCGTCGGCCGACGTGCTGGCCGGCGCGGTGGAGCACGGCGCCGATGGTGAACAAGGCGACCGGGGTGGCCGATCCCGCCAGCAGGTCGATCACGGCCTGCGCCGGGCCCGGTAGCGCCAGCCCCAGGCTCCCGAAGGCCGCGCCCACCGCGATGGACCACGGCAGCGGGTTCGACAGCGCCCCGCGCAGGGCACGCACCGCCGCCGCCCGTGCGCCGCCGGCTCCGTCGGCGCCAGCCTCCGAGGCCTGCGCCAGCGCGATGCACAGCGAGCTCACCACGAAGAGATCCACCAGCAGCGTCGCCACGAGGGGCCCCACGGCCGCCGGCCCGAGCAGCGCCACCAGCATCGGCACGCCCATGAAGCCGGTGTTCGGGAACACCGCCACCAGCGCGCCGAAGGCGGCGTCCTTCAGGCCCACGCGCTCGTTCAAGCTCCAGGTCACCACCACGGCCACCAGCAGCAGGGCCGCGGCCAGGTACACCGCCATCAGCACCGGGTTGAGCAACTCGACGATGGGCGTGCTTGCGCCGAAGCGGAACAGCATGCAGGGCAGGGCGAAGTACAGGACGAAGGCGTTGAGCCCGGGGATGGCGCTCTCCGGCAGCACGTGACGATGCGCGGCCACATAGCCGCACAGCACGAGCGCGAAGAACGGAACGGTGACGGCCAGGATCGCCTGCATCGGGGCAGGAGTATCCCAGCGGCTCCGCAGCGCCCTGCCCGCCGCTTCGGTGCGCCCGGGCGATGGCACCGTGCTGGCAGGCCGCTTGCGAGCCCGGGCACACGGCGATCCTGCAGCCTGGGCCGTGGCGCGACGACGACAGGGCCGCGCAGGCTGCCGGGGCGGTGAAGGACCGGCGTGGGCCGGGCGCGTCAGCGCGCCGGCGGCAGGCGTGCCGGCGGCCGCGCCAGTTCGTCCAGGCCCAGCCCGCGCTCGGCGAGCAGCGCCTCGACGGCCTGGGTCAGCGGGCCCAGGCGCTCGGCCACGGCATCGCGCACGGTGTCGACGAAGACCTGCGTCGAGCGCTCGATCTCGACGTGCACCGCGTTGCCCTCGACCTTGTCAGCGAAGGTCGTCATGCGCAGTGTCTCGGGGATCAGCCAGACCTCGAACCAGCCGCTGCCGTCGCGCTCGCGCGCTGCCTCGGCCACCGTGAGGCTGGCCCCGTTGACGGCGATGTAGCCCTTGGCGAACACGTAGCGCATCCAGGGCGCCGGCACCCCCAGGCGCAGAACGTGGTTGTTCTCGGGGCGGCGCACCTGCACCACGGTGGCCATGAAGTCGACGTGGCCCGACAGCGGGTGACCACCGATCTCGGCGCCGTCGCGCGCCGCGCGCTCGACGTTGATGGCGCTGCCCTCCGCCAGCGTGCCGAGGGTGGTGAGCGACAGGCTCTGCTGCATCACGTCGAAGGAGACTCGGCCGGGCGCCGGGCGCCCGGTGACGGTGAGGCACACGCCATCGACTGCGACGCTGGCCCCCAATGCGAGGCCCACATCGAACCCCACTGGAAGCTGCAGAGTGAAGCTGCGCAGGCCGGTGCGATCCTGGATCTGGGCGACGCGGGCGACGCCCTGGACGATGCCGGTGAACATGGCGGGGAGCTTACCCCAGCGGGCCGGACCGCCTTCGCGGCGCCATCAGCGCGCGCAGGTCACTGCGAGGCCAGTTCCCGCGCGACCGGCTCGCTTCGGCGGGCCAGTGGAAACAGCGCCTGGATGGCGCGCAAGGCGTCGGGCTGCAGGTGAGGGAACAATTCCGCCAGCGCACGCTGGGCTTCGGCCTCGCGCAGCAGCGCCTCGTCGGCCGCGGGGCGGCCGCCTAACCGAGCACGGGAGAGTCCGGCGGGCGGATTGGCGGTGCAGTGCGGCATCGGGCAACTCCTGTAGGAACAAGGGCTCGGTCTGATCGATCGCGCTACTGGCAATCTGCAAGGGGCAGGTGTCGTCGGGATGTCGGCGGCACGCCGCAGGAAGAGCGGTGCCCCGATGTGCCCGGCCAGTTCAGAAAGCGCGCAGAGCGACCGCCAGCGCGGCCACGCTGACCAGCAGCACCAGCGCGAACGCGATCGGCTCCAGGCGTTGCGGATTTCTCGGAGCGCCCCTCAAGGGGTTATCGGCTTCGACGGCGCGGCCCCGAGGCTGCAAGCCGCGCCCTGGCACGTTCGCCAAGTGGCGGCGGCCGTTCAGCCCGTACGAGGGCGGGCGGGGCGGCTCGAGCGCCTCGGTCGCGCCGACCACGAGCTTCAGGTGGGCATCCGTCCGGCCGCGGGCCGCGCGCGCACTGGACGCCGGAGCGGGAACTCGTGGGAGCGGGAGGTCGTCGAAAGCCTGAGGCATCGTGTTCATGGCCCGGATGTTGCCGCCGCCGCGTGCCTGCGTCGTGGGCGGACGCCGCATTTGAGGGGTGCGGTTTTCACCCCAGCCACCTGAATAGGGGGGTCCCGACCCGGATTCCTCGCTCAGCAATCGATCCAGCGCCCCGGGCGCCGCCGGTTGCCCCGAGAAGTGGGCGTTCCGGGGCGGGCAACCGGGCTAGCATGGACCGCATGGCTGCCGACCTCCTGGAATCGTTCTCGCTGGCCGAGACTCCGCCGGGCTTCGTGGACGACCCCTATCCGTTCTACGCGCGGCTGCGCGCCGAGCGTCCGGTGCACGCGCTGGGCGCGGGCAGCTGGCTGCTCACTCGCCATGCCGACGTGCTGGCCGCCTACCGCCACCCGGCCCTGGGCAGCGACAAGCGCGAGGAGTTCGCGCCCCGCCTGGGCGCGGGCACGCCGATCTACGAGCACCACACCACGAGCCTGGTGTTCAGCGACCCCCCGCGCCACACGCGGGTGCGCCGGCTGCTGATGGGGGCGCTGAACCAGCGCGCCATCGCGCGCATGGAAGCACCGCTGGCGCAGTTGGTCGCCGCATTGCTCGACCGGATGGCCGACGAGTCCGCGCCCGACCTGATCGAGCACTTCGCGGCACAGATCCCGGTGGACGTGATCGGCAACCTGCTGGCCGTGCCGACGGCCGAGCGTGGGCCGCTGCGGGGCTGGTCGCTGGCCATCCTGTCGGCGTTGGAGCCGCGGCCGGCATCCGAGGTGCTGGCCACCGCCAACGCGGCCGTCGTGGACTTCTGCGCCTACCTGCGCACCCTGGTGGCCGAGCGCCGCCGCCGCCCCGGCGACCCCGAAGCCGACGTGCTCACGCGCCTGATCCAGGGCGATGCCGAGGGCGAGCTGACCGAGGCCGAGCTGCTGCACAACTGCATCTTCCTGCTCAACGCCGGCCACGAGACCACCACCAACCTCATCGGCAACGGCGTGTACGCGCTGCTGGTGCACCGCGGGCAGTGGGAGCGCCTGCGGGCCGAGCCCGGGCTGGCGGGAACGGCGGTGGAGGAGCTGCTGCGCTACGAAAGCCCGCTGCAACTGAACAACCGGCAGGCCCGCGAGCCGGTCGAGTTCGGCGGCGTGTCCATGCCGGCGGGCAGCTTCGTCACGCTGTGCATCGCCGCGGCCAACCGGGACCCGTCGGTGTTCGCCGACCCCGACCGGCTCGACATCGGACGCGAGCCCAACAAGCATGTGGCCTTCGGCCAGGGCGCGCACGCCTGTTCGGGCATGAACGTGGCGCGGCTGGAAGGCAGGCTGGCCCTGGGCGCGCTGGTGGCGCGCTACCCGCGCCTGGCGCTGGCCGGTGCACCCGAGCGCGATCGCCGGGTGCGCTTCCGGGGCTTCCGCCGGCTGCCGGTGAGCCTCGACTGAGAACCCGAACCGCGCCCGACTGATGGCGGGCGAAGCTCCTTACCTGGCGGCGGCGGCCCTGGCCGCCTTCTTGGCGCCCTTCTCTTGGGCGGCTTGCGCAGCGGGGGCGGCGGCAACAGTGCCCGCGGCGGTCGGTGAGCCGGGAGCCTGGGCGAAACTCAGGGTGCCGGCGGACGCCAGCAGGGCGGCGACGAGGACGTGCTTGGTCATGGGATTCCTGTACCTGGGAGCCGGGTTCGATGAGCTCCGAATCCGTCGAGCGGCCCAGCGTGCCCGAACATGGACTTGCAACGCGCCGGACCTCTGGAGGGTTGACCGCTTCCCTGGGGGGTCGACAGCCCCTGCGAGGCCTCGCTGATGGCGCCGCTGCCCCTTCGAGCCCGGCGGCAACCGTGCTGACTCCTTCCACGGGGATCTCACGTCCCCAGCCGCTCAGCCATCGCCACCAGCGCCCGGTCGCTGCCACGCGGCCCCAGCAGGCTCAGCCCCATCGGCGCGCCGTCGCGCCCCGCCAGCGGCAGGCTCAGCTGCGGCAGGCCGGCCAGCCCCGCCACGCACAACAGGCGGATGGCGCGGTTGCGGTAGTCCTCAAGCGCGCCCTCGGGCTCGGTCTTCAGCGGCGCGATGTCGGGCATGGTCGGCAGCAGCAGCACGCCGTCGGCGCCCAGCAGCGCCTCGACGTGCGCCGTGAAGCGCTGGCGGAACGCGGTGGCCGCGATCACCTGCGCGTCGGTCACGCCGCGGCTGAAGGCGAAGCGCTCGGCCACGCCGGGGCCCAGCGGCGGCGCGTAGCGCTCGATCAGAGGGCCGTCGGTGCGCCAGGCCTCTCGGCCCTGCAGGTGGCGGAAGTGCCAATACATCGCTTCGAAGGAATCCAGCACCACCGTCACCAGGCTCGCTTCGCCCAGCACGGCCTGCACGCGATCGGCGGCGGCGCGCGCGCTGGTCTCGGCCGCGGGCGCAAGCTGTGCCCACAGGTCCGCCGGCCACAGCAGCCGGCCCGGCGCCGGCACGGCGTCGGCACCCAGCAGCACGTCGGCTACGCGCGCGAAGGTGCGCACTTCGCGCGTGAACCAGCCGCAGGTGTCGAAGCTCGGGGCGAGATCGAGCGCGCCTTGCAGGCTGACGCGCCCATGCGTGGGCCGCAGGCCCACCAGCCCGCAGTGGCTGGCGGGCGCGCGCACGCTGCCGCCGGTGTCGGTGCCCAAGGCGATGTCGCACAGGCCGTTCGACACGGCCGAGGCCGAGCCCGAGGACGAGCCGCCGCTGATGCGATCGGGCGCGGCGCCGTTGCGTGGCGCGCCGAAGTGGGAGTTCTGGCCGTTCATGCTGAAGGCCAGCTCGTCGGTGACCGTCTTGCCCACGAAGCGCGCGCCGGCATCGAGCAGCTTCTGCACCGTGGGCGCGGTACGCGCCTTGATGCCCGACAGCGCCAGCACGATGGGGCTGCCGCCGCCCGTGGGATAGCCGGCGACGTCGAACAGGTCCTTCGCGGCGAAGCTCAGGCCCGCCAGCGGGCCGGCGGCGGCGTGCGCCACCGGCGCGTCGGGGTAAGGCACGAAGGCGTGGATGCCGCGGTCGTCGATCATGGTCAGGCAGTGTGCGAGGTGGGGGTGTCGGCCGAGGCGTCGGTGCGCAGGCAGCGCGCGCGGTGGCCCGGGGCCAGCTCCACGGCCGGAGGCTGCTGCGCGCGGCAGGCGTCCTGCGCCAGCCGGCAGCGCTCGGCGAAGGCGCAGCCGGGCGGCAGCCGGCTCAG
>JBILSW010000226.1:0-5463 GCA_044371895.1 Rubrivivax sp. | reverse complement strand
TCTTCAGCGCCGCCTCCCAGCTGTCGGTGTCGATGCCCAGCTCGCGCTGCGTGACGATGCAGTTCTTGTGCGGGTGCACGAACTCCACCGGGTCCTCGATCGTGATGATGTGGCCGAAGCTGTTCTCGTTGCGGTGGTCGACGATGGCCGCGAGCGAGGTGCTCTTGCCCGAGCCGGTGGCGCCTACGAAGATGACCAGCCCGCGCTTGGTCATTGCCACCTCCTTGAGCACCAGCGGCAGGCCGAGCCCGTCGATCGTGGGCAGCGTCGCCGGGATGGTGCGGAACACCAGGCCGACCTGCCCCTGCTGCACGAAGGCATTGACGCGAAAGCGCCCCACCCCCTGCGGGCTGACGGCGAAGTTGCACTCCTTCGTGCGCTCGAAGTCGGCCGCCTGCTTGTCGTTCATCACCGCGCGCGCCAGCGCCAGCGTGTGCTGTCCCGCCAGCGGCTGTGGGCTGACCTTGGTGACCTTGCCGTCGACCTTGATGGCCGGCGGGAAGTCGGCCGTGAGGAAGAGGTCGGAGCCGCCGCGGCTGATCATCAGCCGCAGCAGGTCGTTCACGAACTTCGATGCCTGATCACGTTCCATCACAGGCCCCCAGGCTGCGCTCGACGCCTTGCAGGCGCCGTGCTCGCCACCCCCCGAGGGGGCTCGAACCGGACCGGGAGACCCGGATCCGGTTCGGTGTCTCGATTCCGTGCTGCATGGTGGTCATCCTGGGAAGTTTTCCGGGGTCTTGGCTTTGGCGCGGGCCTCGGCCGGGCTGATGAGGTTGCGACGGACGAGATCGGTCAGGTTCTGGTCCAGCGTCTGCATGCCCAGGTTCTGGCCCGTCTGGATGGCGCTGTACATCTGCGCGATCTTGTTCTCGCGGATCAGGTTCTTGATGGCGCTGGTGCCGAGCATGATCTCGTGCGCGGCGACCCGGCCCGAGCCGTCCTTGAGCTTGCAGAGCGTCTGCGAAATCACGGCCACGAGAGACTCGGAGAGCATGGCGCGCACCATCTCCTTCTCGGCCGCCGGGAACACGTCGACGACGCGGTCGATGGTCTTGGCGGCGCTGCTGGTGTGCAGCGTGCCGAACACCAGGTGGCCGGTCTCGGCGGCGGTGAGCGCCAGGCGGATGGTCTCCAGGTCGCGCAGCTCGCCCACCAGGATGGCGTCGGGGTCCTCGCGCAGCGCGCTGCGCAGGGCATTGTTGAACGACAGGGTGTGCGGGCCGACCTCGCGCTGGTTGATCAGGCACTTCTTGCTCTCGTGCACGAACTCGATGGGGTCCTCCACCGTGAGCACGTGGCCGTACTCGTTCTCGTTCAGGTGGTTCACCATCGCCGCCAGCGTGGTGCTCTTGCCGCTGCCGGTGGGGCCGGTGACCAGCACCAGCCCGCGTGGCCGCAGCGCCAGCTCGGCGAAGATGCGAGGGGTGCCCAGCTGCTCAAGCGTGAGGATCTTGCTGGGAATGGTGCGGAACACCGCGCCCGGGCCGCGGCTCTGGTTGAAGGCGTTGACGCGAAATCGCGCCAGGCCCTGGATCTCGAACGAGAAGTCGCACTCCAGCGTGTCCTCGTAGTGCTTGCGCTGGGCGTCGTTCATGATGTCGTAGACCATCGCGTGGACCTGCTTGTGGTCCAGGGGCTCGACGTTGATGCGCCGCACGTCGCCGTGCACGCGGATCATGGGCGGCAGGCCCGCCGACAGGTGCAGGTCGGAGGCCTTGTTCTTGACGGAAAAGGCCAGCAGCTGGGTGATGTCCATGCGGTGGGGGTGTGGCGGCAGGTGTGGCCGGGGGCTGGTCAGGGTAGGCTCGGGGCATTATGGAGAGCATCGGAACGCGGCTGCAAGCCGTTAGGGAGCGCATCGCCGAGGCCTGCCGCGAGGCCGGCCGCGATGCCAACAGCGTCACGCTGCTGGCCGTCAGCAAGACCTTCGGGCCCGAGACCGGGCGCGCCGCGCACGCCGCCGGGCAGCGCGCATTCGGCGAGAACTACGTCCAGGAGGCGCTGGCCAAGATGGACGCCCTGGCCGACCTGCGGGCTCAGACCGAGTGGCACTTCATCGGCCCGCTGCAGAGCAACAAGACCCGTCCGGTGGCCGAAGCCTTCGACTGGGTGCACTCGGTGGACCGGCTCCGGATCGCGCAGCGCCTGGCCGAGCAGCGGCCGGCCTGGCTGCCGCCGCTGAACCTGTGTCTGCAGGTCAACGTCAGCGGCGAGGCGTCCAAGAGCGGCGTCGGGCCGGCCGAGCTGCCGGCGCTGGCCGAGGCGGTGGCCGCCCTGCCGGCGGCCCGGGTGCGCCTGGCCGGCCTGATGAGCATCCCCGAACCCAGCGCCGACGCCGCGGCGCAGCGCGCCGCGCACCGCCGGCTGCGCGAACTGCGTGATGACCTGCAGGCGCGCGGCCTGGCGCTGGGCACGCTGAGCATGGGCATGAGCGGCGACCTGGAGGCCGCCGTCGCCGAGGGCAGCACCCTGGTGCGCGTGGGCACGGCGATCTTCGGCGCCCGCTGAGCCGGGCGCGCGGGGCCGGCGGCCTGGGCCGGCGGGCGGCCCGGGAATTCCATGCCCCTGTTGTCGGGCGCCGGCACTGGGCCGCTCAAGTTGCGGCCCCGGACGGCCGAAAGCGCCGGAGCCATGGCCCATCACGCCCGTCTTCGCCGATGACCGAGCCCGACCTGCCGGCCCGGCCCGGCCCACTGCGCCGCCTGCATGCGGCGCTGATGCCCGACCACGACCGCGGCGCCACGCTGTACTGGTGGGCGGTGGTGCTCGGCGGCAGCGTCGCGCTGGGGGCTGCCCTGGCCCATCTGGGGGCACAGCCGATCGGGGTCTGGCTGCAGGTGGCGGCCGGCGCGGCGATCGCCATGCTGGCCGGGCTGTTCATGGTGCGCATCCCAGGCGTGAAGGCGCGCTTCGCGGCCGGGGAGATCTTCATCTTCCTGCTGCTGCTGATGCACGGGCCGGCTGCCGCAGTGGTGGCCGCCGCTGCCGGCGGCGCTGTCACCGCGCGCTGCAACGGCGAGCGCTGGACGAACCGTGTCGGCACGCCCGCCATGGCCGCGCTGGCCATGGGCGCCGCCGGCCTGCTGCACCAGGCGCTGATCGGCCCCAACCCGGGCTCGGCGCCGCTGCTGATCGTCGGCGCCATGGCCAGCGCGCTGGGCTTCTTCGTGCTGAATGCGCAGCTCGCCGCGGCCATGGGCCGGCTGCGGCGCGGCGAGCGCCTGCTGCAGCAGGGCGGCTTCGATGGCGTCGGCTGGGTCGCCGTGGCCTTCGCCGCGAACGCCGCCGTGGCCTCGCTGCTGTACCTAGTCTACCTGAACTCGGGCCTGGGGGTGCTGGCGGCGATGGTGACTACGCTGGGCATGCTGCTGGCCACGCTTCACTACTTGTTCCGCCAGCAGGAGGCCGCCGAGGCCGCGCGCGCCGCCAGCGCCGAGGCCGCCGAGCGCGAGCTCCAGGCCAGCGAGCGCCGTTTCCACAGCGCCTTCACCCACGCCAGCATCGGCATGGTGCTGCTGGCCTTCGACGGCCGCATCCTGCAGGCCAACGAGGCGCTGCGCGCGCTGCTGGGCCGCAGCCGCGACGAACTCGTCGGCTCGCCGTTCCCTGATCTTGTGCTCGACGACGACCGCGCGCGCCTGCGGGAGCGGCTGGCCCTGGTGAACGAGCGCGAGTTCGAGGGCTTCGCGCTGGAGCTGCGCTGCCGCCACCGCGACGGGCACGCCGTGTGGGTGTCGGCGCACTGCAGCTTCTTCAGCGAGCCCGGCTCGGGCGAGCCCTGCCTGATCCTGCAGGTGCAGGACATCACCGCGCGCCGCAAGGCCGAGCGGGACCTGCACCACCTGGCCTTCCATGACAGCCTGACCGGCCTGCCCAACCGGCGTCGCTTCCACGAGATGCTGGGGCACGCCGTGGTCGCGCATCTCGCCGCCACCGAGGCGGACGAGGGCGGCACCGGTTACGCCGTGATGTTCCTGGACTTCGACCGCTTCAAGCTCATCAACGACAGCCTGGGCCACGACGCAGGCGACGTCTTCCTGGTGCAGGTGGCCTCGCGCATCGTCGAGCACTTGCGCCCGCACGACGTGGTGGCGCGGCTGGGGGGCGACGAGTTTGCCGTGCTCGTGCGCCATGTGGACGGAGAGCGCACCGTGGTCGCGATGGCCGAGCGGCTGATGGACGCGCTGAAGCGTCCCTTCGTCGTCGCGGGTACCGAGCTGATGACCAGCGCCAGCATCGGCATCACCTTCAGCGCCCTGGGCTACACCAACGCCGAGGCGGTGCTGCGAGATGCCGACACGGCCATGTACAAGGCCAAGGGCGCGGGCAAGGCGCGCTACGCGCTGTTCGACGCCAGCCTGCACACCGAGGTGGCCGACCGGCTGCGCCTGGAGGGCGAGCTGCGTCACGCCATCGACGACGGCCGCCTGTCGGTGATCTACCAACCGGTGTACGAACTGCCCCGAGACGACGACGCCGCGCCGCGCCTGGCCGGCTTCGAGGCCCTGGTGCGCTGGACCCACCCGGTGGACGGCACCATCTCGCCCGGTCGCTTCCTGCCCATCGCGGAGGAGGCCGGCCTGATCGTACGCGTCACCGACTTCGTGCTGCACTGCGCCTGCCGCCAGCTCAAGGCCTGGCAGCAAGCCTCGCCCGATCACGCGAACCTGACGATGAACGTCAACGTCTCGGGCCACGACATCGCCCACCCGGCCCTGGTGGCGCGGGTGTCGCGCGCGCTGGTGGAGTCGGGCGTGTCGCCGCGACACCTGTGCATCGAGCTCACCGAAAACAACCTGATGTCGCGCGTGGAAGGGGCTCTGGGCACGCTCACCGAGCTCAAGCAGCTCGGCGTGCTGCTGGCCATCGACGACTTCGGCACCGGTTACTCGAGCCTGTCGCACCTGTCGACGCTGCCGCTGGACTGCCTGAAGATCGACCGCAGCTTCGTGGCGCGGCTGGGCGCCGGGCGGGCCGAGGAGGCCGTGGTGCGCTCCATCGTGCTGCTGGGCAGCAGCCTGGGCAAGGCCGTGGTGGCCGAGGGCATCGAGACGGCCGAGCAGTTGGAGCGCCTGCGCCGCCTGGGCTGCCGCTACGGGCAGGGCTATCTGCTGGGCCGGCCGCAGCAGCCGCAGCAGCTATCCTCGGTGCTCGCGGCCGAGCCGGCGTCGGTGGCGCTGCGCGCCGCCACCTCACCGACGCCATGGGCCAGCTCCACGCTCCATTGAACCCCGCCGCGACCCTGACCCCTTGGCGGCGCATGCACGCGTCGCTGATGCCGGACTACAACCGGCGCGCCGGCACCGCGTGGTGGCTGGGCTTCATGCTAGGCGGCGCGGCCTTGCTGTGGGCTGTGGTCGACACCGCGCAGCGGGGTCCCGAGGTGGTCGCGCTGACGGCGGCGGCGCTGCTGCTGGCCGTGCTCGCGGCGATGTTCCCGGTGCGCCTGACCGGCGCTCG
>JBILSW010000225.1:0-5480 GCA_044371895.1 Rubrivivax sp. | reverse complement strand
CCCCGCCGCCTGCTGCTGTGCGGCGCCGCGCTGGCCGCCGCGCTGCCCCTGCACGCCGCCGCGCAGGGCACGCTGCGCGTCGGCGTCGAGGGCAACTACCCGCCCTTCTCCAGGATGGCCCCCGACGGCACGCTCAGCGGCTTCGACATCGACATCGCGCGCGCGCTGTGCGAGGCCATGCAGGTGAAGTGCCAGCTCGTGCAGCAGGAGTGGGACGGCATGATGCCGGCGCTGCGCGCGCGTAAGTTCGACATGATCGTCGCGTCGATGACGATCACCGAGGAGCGCCGCAAGGCCGCCGACTTCAGCGACCCGTACTACGACGTGCCCAGCCGCTGGGTGGCGCGCGCCGGCGCCTTCAAGGACGCCAGCCCCGAGAGCCTGAAGGGCCGGCGCATCATCGTGCTGCGCAACACGCCGCGTGCACAGTACGTGGCGCAGCGCTACCCCGGCAGCGAGGTGCTGCTGGTCAACAAGGAGACCGACGTCTACCTGGAGCTGGCTGCCGGCCGCGGCGACATCGCCTTTGGCTCCACCGTCGTCTCGGGCGAGGCCTTCCTCAAGACGCCGCAGGGCAGGGGCTTCGCGCAGGTCGGCGCCACGGTGCGGCTGGAGGGCGGCTCGGGCGTGGGCGTGGCGGTGCGCAAGGGCGAGGCCGAGCTCATCGGCCGCATCAACGCCGCGCTGAAGAAGATCAAGGCCGACGGCACCTACCAGCGCCTGGCCGCGCGCTACTTCGACTTCGACATCTCGGGCAACTGAGGCCCGGGCTGCGCGACATGGAGTTCCTGCACGGCTACGGCCCGGCGCTGCTGCAAGGGCTGGCGTCGACGCTGACGGTGGCGGCCGCTTCGCTGGCCGTGGCCTGCGCGTTCGGGCTGGCCGGTGCGGTGGCCAAGCTTTCGGCCTCGCGCACGGCGCGGGCCGTGGCGGCCACCTACACCACGCTGATCCGCGGCCTGCCCGACCTGGTGCTGATGCTGCTCATCTTCTACGGCGGGCAGATCCTGCTCAACGACATCGGCGCGGCACGCGGCTGGGACTACATCGACGTGCCGCCCTTCGCCGCCGGCGTGCTGACCATCGGCTTCATCTTCGGCGCCTACCTCACCGAGACCTTCCGCGGCGCCATCCTGGCCGTGCCGCGTGGGCAGGCCGAGGCGGCACAGGCCTTCGGCATGGGGCGGGCGCAGGTGCTGCGCCGCATCGTGCTGCCGCAGATGGTGCGCCACGCCATCCCGGGCTTCTCGAACAACTGGCTGGTGATGGTCAAGGCCACGGCGCTGGTGTCGATCATCGGGCTGGACGACATGGTGCACCGCGCCAACCTGGCCGCGGCGGCCACGCGCGAGCCGTTCACGTTCTACCTGGCGGTGGCGCTGCTGTACCTGGCCGTGACCACCGTGTCCATCCTCGCGCTGGGCTGGCTCGAGCGCCGCTTCAGCCTGGGTGTGCGTCGCGTGGAGTTCTGACGATGGACTGGCCCGTCATCCAGGAGCACCTGCCGGCCTTCGCGCACGGCATCGGCGTGTGCCTGCTGCTGCTGGGCATCAGCGTCGGCACCGGCTTCGTGCTGAGCATCCCGCTGGCCATCGCGCGGGTGTCGCGGTCGCCCTGGCTGTCGCGGCCGGTGTGGCTGTTCACCTACGTGATCCGCGGCACGCCGCTGCTGGTGCAGCTGTTCCTAGTGTACTACGGCTTCGCGCAGTTCGAGGCCGTGCGCGAGAGCATCCTCTGGCCGCTGCTGCGCGAGGCCTGGTTCTGCGCCTGGCTGGCCTTCGCGCTCAACACCACGGCTTACACCACCGAGATCTTCGCCGGCGCGCTGAGGGCCACGCCGGCCGGCGAGGTGGAGGCTGCGCGCGCCTACGGACTGGGCGGCTGGCGGCTGTACCGGCGCATCCTGCTGCCCAGCGCGCTGCGTCGCGCGCTGCCGCAGTACAGCAACGAGGTCGTCGGCATGATGCACGCCACGGCCATCGTCAGCACCGTTACGCTGGTGGACGTCACGCGCGTGGCGCGCGACCTCTACGCCAACCACCTGCTGCCGGTCGAGGCCTTCGGCATGGCCGCCCTCATCTACTTCACGCTCACCTTCACCCTCGTCGGCGCCTTCCGGCTGCTGGAGCGGCGGCTGCTGCGCCATCTGCGCCCGGAACGCGCCGCCGCCGTGGCGCGGCCGGCCGCCGCCTGACGGACCCGCCATGCACACCCAGACCCTCGAGCTCGCCGGCAGCACGCCGGGCCTGCGACACAGCCTGCGCGTCCTGCACTTCGGGCGCGCCGACGGCCCCAAGGCCACCATCCAGGCGGCGCTGCACGCCGACGAGGTGCCCGCGCTGCTGGTGGCGCAGGCGCTGCGCGAGCGGCTGCAGCGGCTCGAGGCCGAGGGGCAGCTGCTCGGGCGCGTGCAGCTGCTGCCCTGGGCCAACCCGCTGGGCCTGGCGCAGCACCTGCTGGGCCACCACCTGGGCCGCTTCGACCTGCGCGACGGCCTCAACTACAACCGCGGCTACGCCGAGCTGTCCGCGGCCGCGGCGACGCGGCTGCAGGGCCGGCTGGGCGACGACGCCGCCGCCAACGCCGCCGTGGCGCGCCAGGCGCTGGCCGAGGCCGCCGCCGCGCTGACCGCCGACACCCCCGCGAAGGACCTGAAGCGCCGGCTGCTGCAGCTGGCCGTGGACAGCGACGTGGTGCTCGACCTGCACTGCGACGGCGAGGCCGCGATGCACCTGTACGCGCTGTCGCCGCAGGCCGCGTGGGCGGCCGAGCTGGGCGCGCTGCTGGGCGCGCGCGCGGTGCTGCTGGCCACCGACAGCGGCGACTCACCTTTCGACGAGGCCTGCAGCCGGCCCTGGCTGCTGCTGCAGCAGGCGATGGCGCCGCACCCGCTGCCCCTGGGCTGCTTCAGCGCCACCGTCGAGCTGCGCGGCGAGGCCGACACGCGGCACGACTGGGCGGCGCAGGACGCCGAGGCCATCGTGGAGTTCCTGCGCCGCCGCGGTATCGTGGCCGGCCGGCCGGCACCGCTGCCGCCGGCGCTGTGCGAGCCCACGCCGCTGGCCGGTAGCGAGCCCGTCACCGCCCCTGCGGCCGGCGTGGTGGTGTTCCACCGCGCGCCCGGCGACGTGGTGGCTGCTGGCGACGTCGTCGCCGACCTGGTGGACATCGACAGCGGCGAGCGCCGCGCGCTCACCGCCCGCTCGGGCGGTGTGTTGTACGCCCGCTGCGCCACACGCTGGGCGCTGCCCGGCAAGCGCCTGGCCAAGATCGCCGGCACCACGCTGGCGCGAACGGGCCCGCTGCTCAGCCCCTGATGCGCACGATGCCGATGAACGAGCTTCCCGACACCCCCGCCACGCCCGGCGCGCCGCTGCTGCAGGCCGCCGGTATCCGCAAGCGCTTCGGCAGCCACGAGGTGCTGCAGGGCCTGGACCTGCGGGCCCGGCAGGGCGACGTGGTGGCCCTCATCGGCGCCAGCGGCTCGGGCAAGAGCACCTTCCTGCGCTGCCTGAACCTGCTGGAGCAGCCCGACGCCGGCACGTTGGCGCTGGCCGGCGAGACGCTGCGCCTGGTGCCGGCGCGCGACGGCACGCTGCGCGCCGCCGACCCCGCGCAGCTGCTGCGCTGGCGCAGCCGCGTGGCGATGGTGTTCCAGCACTTCAACCTGTGGGCCCACATGACGGCGCTGGCCAACGTCATCGAGGCGCCGATGCAGGTGCTGGGCCTGACGCGCGCCGAGGCGCTGGAGCGCGCTGAGCACCACCTGCAGCGCGTGGGCGTGTGGCACCGCCGCGAGGCCTACCCGGCGCACCTGTCCGGCGGCGAGCAGCAGCGCGTGGCCATCGCGCGTGCGCTGGCCATGGATCCGCAGGTGATGCTGTTCGACGAGCCGACCTCGGCGCTGGACCCCGAGCTGGTGGGCGAGGTGCTGCGCGTGATGCGGGGCGTGGCCGCCGAGGGCCGCACGATGATCGTCGTGACGCACGAGATGGGCTTCGCGCGCGAGGTCAGCCGCCACGTGATGTTCCTGCACCAGGGCCGGGTCGAGGAGGAAGGCGCGCCCGACGAGGTGCTGCGGCGCCCGCGCAGCGAGCGGCTGCAGGCCTTCCTGGCGAACACGCTGAAGTGACCGCGGCCCCGTGGCCCCGTGGCCGCGGGGCCGCTACAGCGCCCCCCGGCAGCCCGGCGCGCCGCAGCGGCAGGCCAGGCGCCCCTCGTGGTGCGTCTCGCCATAGTCCACCGTGATCTCCTCGCCCGTGGCGATGGCGCGCAGCGCGTAGAACTCGACGCGGCCGTTGCGGATGACGAGCCGCGCGTTGGGTCGGCAGCTGTGGTTGGTGTAGCGCATGGGGTCGCTGCTGCGGCTGAAGTCGATGGCCTTCCGCTCGGACAGCTCGACGATCATGATGCGCTCTTGGCGCGTGGCGCGGATGCGCGCCTCGGCGACGCTGATGCTCTCGCCGCGTATCTCGCCGATCTTCAGGCGCGGCGGGATGGGCTCGTCGGCGAAGGCACCCTGGCCGTCAATGCGGCTGGCCGCCACGCGCACGGCGAACTTCTGGTACGCAGGCCGCTCGGCCACGGGGGCCGAGCGGGCCGGCGCGGGGGGTTCGGCGGGCAACTCTTGCAGGGCGGGCGGCATGGGTCCGATGCTATCATCCGACCCTGCCAGCGCCCCCAAAACGGAGCGCTTTTTCCTTTAAGAATCAAGCACTTGCGCGCGGCATCGCCGTGGCGCGGAACGGCCACCCCCGATGCGCCTCACGCAGATCAAGCTCTCGGGCTTCAAGAGCTTCGCCGAGCCCACCACGTTCCAGCTGCCCGGGCAGTTGGTGGGCGTGGTCGGGCCCAACGGCTGCGGCAAGAGCAACATCATGGACGCCGTGCGCTGGGTGCTTGGCGAGAGCAAGGCCTCCGAGCTGCGCGGCGAGTCCATGCAGGACGTCATCTTCAACGGCAGCGGCAACCGCAAGCCGGCCAGCCGCGCCAGCGTCGAGCTGGTGTTCGACAACACGCTGGCGCGCGCCGGCGGGCAGTGGAACACCTTCGCCGAGATCGCCGTCAAGCGCACGCTCACGCGCGACGGCACCAGCAGCTACTTCATCAACAACCAGCCGGTGCGCCGCCGCGACGTGCAAGACGTCTTTCTTGGCACCGGCCTGGGCCCGCGGGCCTACGCCATCATCGGCCAGGGCACCATCAGCCGCATCATCGAGAGCCGGCCCGAGGAACTGCGCCTCTTCCTGGAAGAGGCTGCCGGCGTCAGCAAGTACAAAGAGCGGCGCCGCGAAACCGAGAACCGCTTGAAAGACACGCGCGAGAACCTCACGCGCGTGGAAGACATCCTGCGTGAACTCGGCGGCAACCTCGAGAAGCTGGAGAAGCAGGCCGAGGTGGCCGCGCAGTACCGCAGCCTGCAGGAGCAGGGCACCACCAAGCTGCACCAGCTGTGGTTCCTGAAGCACCGCGACGCCGCT
>JBILSW010000223.1:0-5509 GCA_044371895.1 Rubrivivax sp. | reverse complement strand
GGCCGGCGGCGCGGCACTTGATGTCGACGAACTTCTCGGCGCCGAGGTCGGCGCCGAAGCCGGCCTCGGTGACGACGTAGTCCGCCAGGCGCAGCGCCGTGCGCGTGGCCAGCACCGAGTTGCAGCCGTGCGCGATGTTCGCGAACGGCCCGCCGTGCAGCAGCGCCAGGTTGTGGCCCAGGGTCTGCACCAGGTTGGGCGCCAGCGCGTCCTTCAGCAGCACGGCCATGGCGCCGTGCACCTTCAGGTCGGCCGCCGTCACGGGGCGGCGGTCGCGCGTCTCGGCCACGACGATGCGCGCCAGGCGGTCCTTGAGGTCGGCCACCGAGGTGGCCAGGCACAGGATGGCCATCACCTCGCTGGCCACGACGATGTCGAAGCCGTCCTCGCGCACGAAGCCGTTGGCCGGCCCGCCCAGGCCCACGGCGATGTGGCGCAGCGCGCGGTCGTTCATGTCCATCACGCGCTTGAGCGCGATGCGGCGCGTGTCGATGCCCAGGGCGTTGCCGTGGTGGACGTGGTTGTCCAGCACCGCGGCCAGCAGGTTGTGGGCAGCCGCCACGGCGTGGAAGTCGCCGTTGAAGTGCAGGTTGATGTCCTCCATGGGCACCACCTGCGCGTGGCCGCCGCCCGTGGCGCCGCCCTTGAGGCCGAACACGGGGCCCAGCGACGGCTCGCGCAGCGCGATCAGCGCCTTCCTGCCGATGTGGTTGAGCGCGTCGCCCAGGCCCACGGTGGTGGTGGTCTTGCCCTCGCCGGCCGGCGTGGGGCTGATGGCCGTCACCAGCACCAGGCGGCCCTCGGGCCGGCCCTCGAGCGAGCGCACGAAGGGCAGCGCCAGCTTGGCGCGGTGGTGGCCGAAGGGCAGCACGTGCTCGGGCGCGATGCCCAGCCGCTCCTGCGCCAGTTCCACCACGGGCCGCAGGCGTGCGCGGCGCGCGATGGCGATGTCGGAGCGGGGGTCTTCGGTGGCGGGGTTCTGGCTCATGGGCGGTCTCCTCGGGCGCGGATTGTGGGGCGCGCCGACAATGCCTGCCGCCATGGCCCGCGCCCCGCAGCCCAGCCTGTTCGACGACGCCGACGCCCCGGCGGTGCAGGCTGCGGCGCCCGACGCGGCGCTGCAGGCCCTGGCGGCGCGGCTGCATGCGCCCTGGGGCGGCCGGCTGCACCCGGGGAACCTCGTCGTGGCACTTCCCGGGCTGGGCCGGGCAGGTGTGGGCCTGGCCCGTGGCCGAGGCGCTGCTGTCGCGCACGGGCCTGGCGGCCTATGCGCGCCACCCGCTGCTGCGCGCGGTCAGCCTGGACCGCGCCTTCTACCGCCTGCTCGCCCCGGACGAGTACGCCGCGCTGGCCGCGCAGGTGCCCCACGACTTCCGCTTCGTCGTCAAGGCCCCGGCGCTGCTGACCGACGCGCAGCGGCGCGATGCCGGCACGGCCGCGCCGCTGGGCGACAACCCGGGCTTCCTCGACGCCGAGCTGGCCGCCTCGGGCGTGGCGGTGCACACCGCGCTGGGCCTGGGCGCCAAGCTGGGCGTGCTGGTGCTGCAGCTGTCGCCGCTGCCGCCGCGCTGGCTGCGCGACCCCGCGGCGCTGCACGATCGGCTGGCCGCCGCCGTGCAGGCCGCGCAGCAGGCCCTGGCGCCGCACTCACCCGGGGCCCTCGTGGCGGTGGAACTGCGCGATCCGTTGCTGCTGACGCCCGCGCTGGCCGCGCTCTTGCGCGCTCTGGCCGAGGCGCTGGATGCCCTGCCCGGCCCGTGAAGGCCCGACGCGCTCACAGGCCCGTGCGAAGCTCGCGCGCCGCGGCCCGCATCTCCGGCCGCAGGGCCTGCTGCGCCAGGCGCCGGGCTGCTCGACAGCTTGCCCAGCACCGCCACGGCCCGCCGCGGCTCGCGCGCGGCCAGGCAGGCGCAGGCCAGCAGTAGCTGCAGCCGTGCATCTCCGGGCAGGGCCTGCGCGGCATCGTCGGCAGCCGACAGCGCCGCCTGCCACTGGCCGTGGCGCACGGCGTGCTCGACCTGCTGCATGCGCAGTGCGGCCTTGGTGGGCTCGGTCCGCACGGCCTCGGCCAGCCAGTGCGATGCCTCCTGCGGCGGCGCGCCGCTGAGCTGCGCGATGCGCGCCAGCGCCAGCATCGCATCCGTGTTCCGCGGCGCCTGCGCCAGCAGCGCCTCGAAGCGGGCGCGGGCCTGCGGCAGGCGCGGCTCGCGAAGGTCGAGTTCGGCCAGCGCCGCCACCGTCGGAAATTGCTGCGGCGCAGCCTCGAGGGCCCGCTCCAGGGTGGCGCGCCCGCCGGCGGTGTCGCCGCGCCGCCGCAGCAGTTCGGCGCGCAGCAGCGGCACTTCGGGGTCGCCGGGGCGCTTGCGCTGCAGGGCGTCTAGCCACTGCGCCGCGGCCTCGTGCTCGCCGCGCTGGATGCGCGCGCTGGCCAGCACCGAGTCCAGGCCCAGGCCGGCATCGGCCTGCGCCAGCGCCTCCAGCGATTCCAGTCCGCCGCGGACTTCGCCCTGCGCAAGCTGGCCGAGCGCCAGCGTGGCGCGCAGCCGCGGGTTGTCGGCCGGTGCGTGCGCGGCGGCCTGGGCAAAGTGCGCCCGCGCCGCAGCGCGGTCGCCGAGCTGCAGCGCAGCCACGCCGGCCAGCGCCAGGGCCTCGGCGTCGGTGGAGCCCGCTCCCAGCTGCGGCATCAGCACATCCAGAGCCTGGCGAGGGTCGCCCTCGCGCACCAGGGCCAGGGCGAACAGCCGCCGCAGGGCCGGATCGGCCGGGTTCGCGCGCTGGGCCAGCGCAACCTGCGCCACGGCCTTGGACGGCTCGCCGGCCTCCAGCGCCACGGCCCCTGCCAGCCGCCCGTAGCGCGCCTGGGTCGGCGCGCCGCCCAGCAGCTTGCCGGCGGCGCCCTGTGCGGCTGCGGCGTCGCCGCGGTGCGCGGCCAGCAGGCTCTCGAAGTACAGCGTCGCGGGGTGCTGCGGGTGCTGGCGCCGCAGCTGTTCCAGCTCGGTGGCCGCGGCGTCGAGCTCTCGTCGCCCGATCAGCAGGCCGAGGATGCCCTGGCGGGCGGCCAGCGCATCGCCCTGCAACTCGATCACCTTGCGGTAGGCCGCGATCGCCGCGGCCCATTGCGGCGCCTCGCCGGCCTGCAGCTGGGCCTGCGCCAGCAAGGCCGTGGCGTCCGCCGGGGCCGCGATCACGGTCTCCTGCGCCAGCTTCAGCGCGGCATCGGGCATCGGGCAGCGTGCGGCCGGCCTCGGCCAGGGCCACGGCCTCGCGGAACCCGCGCCGGCGAACCAGGGCGTCGGCCAGCGCGGGCAGCACCTCGGCCGGATCGTGTCCGAGGTCGAGCGCCGCCGCCGGGTCGCGCCGCTGCGCGGCGGCCTGGGCATCTGCCAGGCCGTCGCGCGGGCTGCCGCAGGCCCCGACGAGCAGGGCCAGCGCAAGAAGCCCGGCCGCGCAAGCCCGACGTCCGACCAGTGGCATCGGCCCGCGCACGGCATCAGACCGCAACGGCGGGCTCGGCGCCCTCGCTGCCCTTGCGACGCCGCGCCACGGCCGCCACCCAGGCCAACGCCAGGCCGACCATGCCCAGCGTCGCAGGCTCGGGCACGCCGTTCACGCGGAAGGCGAAGTCGGTGTGCAGGTCGATCCAAGGGCCGCAGTGCGGGCCGCCATCGCCGCAGGGGCCGATGCCGGTGGAGAAGTGGGCGTTGTAGAACTCGCTGCCCACCGTCGTCCCCCCAAGGGCGCAAGCCCAGTGCCAGCCCTGCGTGAAGTTGGCCACCGTGAACCAGTGCACCGTGTCGGCCGCGATCGCCAGCGACACCGGCAGGTCGGCCGTGAAGTGGAAGATGTCGGGGTGGCCTGGCACGTTGGCCACGCCGGCCGCGACGATGCTGCCGTCTTCACCGTACTTGCGCAGCGCGCCCGAGGACGGGTCGTCCACGTTGGGCTGGTGCAGCAGCGGGTTGTCGGCGCGGAAAGCCAGCTCCCAGCGCGAGTCGCGCGCGGCGCTGCCCCACCACTCCACGCGGGTGATGTAGCCCCCCGTGGCCGACATGAAGTCGTCGGCGATGATGGGCCCGCCCACACCGTGGCGCGACTCCGTGTGGTCCACGATGTCGACGTTGGTGGGCAGGTTCTCGTAGAACACCGCGGCCTGGGCCGGCAGCGCCGTGATGGCCATGATGGCGATGGCGGTGGCAGCACCGCTGGCGAGTCGTCTGCAATCGAATCGCATGGCTTCCTCCGTGTGAACTGCTTGAAGTTGGACACCACGTCGAACCCCGGCTCGACGTCGCCAATCTAGGGAGCCACCCCCGGGTGGCGATTGCGCCGACTCAGGCGCGGCGAATCGTTCGCGCGGACTCGCCATCCGTCGAGCCGGCTCACCCGGCGCGGGCGGCCGCGTCGTCGCCGGGCTGCTGACCGACCGCGACATCGTCACCACGGTGATGGCCAACGGCACGCCGCCAGGCAGCCTGGTCGACGTGGTGGCCACCATGCAAGCCCGGCACGTTCGCCGACTGCCGGTTGCGGGGCCGCAGCAGAACCTGCTGGGCATCGTCACCGCCGACGACCTGCTGCAGTGGCTGACCGCCGAGTTGCAGAGCCTGGCCCGTGCCGTCGGCGAGCAGGTGAAGGTGTAGGCCATCGCGAGGCCCTGAGCGCGGCAGCGGCTCGCCCGGGGCGCCCGCAGGCATCGGGCTCAACGCCTTCTGGCAGCAGCCCGCGTGCGGCGCGGCGGGGGCTCGGCCTGCATGGTCACCAACCGCGCCACGAAGCGGTCGAGAAGCGGGTCGAGATCGGCCGCCAGCTCGGCCTCGGTCACGGCCAGCGTGGCTTCGGGCGCCCGGCCCGTGGCCGCCTGCAGCTGCGCGAACACGCGATGGGCGCCGCTGCCACCGAGCGTGCAGAAGAAGGCCTGCCGAACGTTGCGCGTCGGGTGAGCCTGCACCCAGGCACGAACCGGCCCGGGCAGGCTCCAGGCCCACACGGGCGTGCCGATCAGCAGCAGCCGGTAGCGCGAGGGGTCGTGAGCGGTGTGCCGGATGGCCGGCGTCCGGCCCAGTGCGGACTCCAGCGCGCAGCGCAGCGCCCCGCAGGCACCGGCATGGGGACGGCGCGTGCGGATTTCTTCGATGTCGGCGTCCAGCCGTCCGGCCAGCGCCTGTGCGACGCGGCGCGTGTGCCCGCTGCGCGAGTGGTAGACCAGCAGCACGTGCTTCACGGGCGCGCGCCCTCGCCCGCGCCGCACGCGCGCAGGAGGCGGCCCGCCCCGCCCAGCGGCGGCAGGCGATGGGCGGTCAACAGACGCCTCGGGCGCATCGATCCCAGGTTCATGAAGGCACTGTCGCGGCCCGTGACCCTGGGCGATTGAGCAGGCGCAACGCGGCCGCGCGGGCTGCCGCCCGTGCTGGCCGGGAGGCCGGCCATCCGGCCCGTTTCCAAGGAGGATCCACGCTGCTTCGTTCCAAGGCGCGCCGCGCCACCACGCGGCTGCTGTTCGCCACCCTCG
>JBILSW010000222.1:0-5510 GCA_044371895.1 Rubrivivax sp. | reverse complement strand
ATAGTGGACTTGCCCCGCCCTGTCGGCGCGCCGCAGCGCGAGTTCCGGCACCGCCGACAGCGGCGCCTCGCCCTCGGCGAGCGCACGGTCGGTCTCGACGTAGACGAAGCCGCCCGGCTCGAGCAGCGCCGCCACGCGCGGCAGCACCCGCGCGAGGTCGCCGCCGCCGAACGGCGGATCGAGGAACACCAGGTCGAAGCGGTCGCGCGCGCCGCCGAGCCACGCGGCGGCGTCGGCCTGCACGATCTCGACGGCGTCGGCCTTCAGCTTCGCCTTGACCTCGTGCAGCGCCCGCACCGCGCGCGGCTCGCGCTCGACGAGCACGACGCGCGCGGCGCCGCGCGAGGCGGCCTCGAGGCCGAGCGCGCCGGTGCCGGCATAGAGGTCGAGGCAGCGCCAGCCCCCCAGCCGCTGGCCGAGCCCGTTGAACAGCGTCTCGCGCACGCGGTCGGGCGTGGGGCGCAGGCCAGGGGCATCGGGCACGGGCAACTTGCTGCGCTTGAAGCGGCCGCCGATCAGCCGCACCTCGCCGGGGCGTGCGCCGGGCGCTCGGGACAAGGGCTTCGACAAGCTCAGCCCGAACGGGGGGGGCTCACAGCCGCACCGGGATGCCGCGCGAGGCCATCAGCGCCTTGGCCTCGCCCACGGTGTAAGTGCCGTAGTGGAAGATGCTCGCGGCCAGCACGGCGTCGGCGCCGCCCACCGTCACGCCCTCAGCCAGGTGCTCCAGCGCGCCCACGCCGCCCGAGGCGATCACGGGCACGGGCACCGCGTCGGCCACGGCGCGCGTGAGCTCGAGGTCGAAGCCGACCTTGGTGCCGTCGCGGTCCATGCTGGTCAGCAGGATCTCGCCGGCACCCTGCGCGGCCATGCGGCGCGCCCAGTCCACCGCGTCCAGCCCGGTGTTGCGGCGGCCGCCGTGGGTGTAGACGTCCCAGCCGCTGCGATCCGCCCGCGCCTTGGCGTCGATGGCCACGACGATGCACTGCGCGCCGGACCTGTCGCTGGCCTCGCGGATGACCTCGGGCTTGGCCACCGCAGCGGAGTTGAAGCTCACCTTGTCGGCCCCGGCGTTGAGCAGCCGGCGGACATCGGCCACGGTGCGCACGCCGCCACCCACCGTGAGCGGGATGAACACCTGCGAGGCCACGGCCTCGATCATGTGCAGGATGAGGTCGCGGTCGTCCGAGGTGGCGGTGATGTCGAGGAAGGTCAGCTCGTCGGCGCCCTGCTCGTTGTAGCGGGCGGCGATCTCGACCGGGTCGCCGGCGTCGCGCAGCTCGACGAAGTTCACGCCCTTGACGACGCGGCCGCCGGTGACGTCGAGGCAGGGAATGATGCGTTTGGCCAGCAAGGCGCTCAAGCCTCGCCGTTCAGCTCGTCGGCGCGCGCCTGCGCGGCGGCGAAGTCGAGCGCGCCGGTGTAGATGCTGCGGCCACAGATCACGCCCTCCACGCCTTCGCTCTCGACGGCGCAGAGCTGCTCGATGTCGGCGATGCCGGCCAGCCCGCCCGAGGCGATGACGGGGATGCTCAGCGCCTGCGCCAGCTTGACCGTGGCCTCGATGTTGATGCCGGTGAGCATGCCGTCGCGGCCGATGTCGGTGTAGATCACGCCCTCGACGCCGTAGTCCTCGAACTTGCGCGCCAGGTCGACGACCTCGTGGCCGGTGAGCTTGCTCCAGCCGTCGGTGGCGACCTTGCCGTCCTTGGCGTCCAGGCCGACGATGATGTGGCCGCCGAAGGCGCTGCAGGCGTCCTTCAGGAAGCCGGGGTTCTTGACCGCGGCGGTGCCGATGATCACGTAGCTGATGCCGTCGTCGAGGTAGCGCTCGATGGTGTCGAGGTCGCGGATGCCGCCGCCGAGTTGCACCGGGATGTCGTCGCCCACGGCGCGCAGGATGGACTTCACCGCGCCCTCGTTGACCGGCTTGCCGGCGAAAGCGCCGTTGAGGTCCACCAGGTGCAGCCGCCGCGCCCCGGCCTCGAGCCAGCGGCGCGCCATGGCCGCCGGGTCTTCGCCGAAGGTGGTGGAGGCGTTCATGTCGCCCTGTTGCAGGCGGACGCACTTGCCGTCCTTAAGGTCGATGGCCGGAATCAGCAGCATGGCTCGGGTTGAGCGGGGGTGGGGATGGGGTGGCCCGGGAGGACGAACGCGCGTCGCAGCGTGAGGGCGAGGCCGTGGGCTGGGGTCGTCAGGGCTTCCAGTGCAGGAAGTTGCGGTACAGGGCCAGGCCCTGGGCGGCGCTCTTCTCGGGGTGGAACTGGGTGGCAAAAATGTTATCCCGCGCCACGGCACAGGTAAAGCGGTCGCCGTAGTCGCTCTCGCCTGCGACGTGTGCGGGGTTCACCGGGTCGGCGAAGTAGCTGTGCACGAAGTAGAACCAGCTGCCGTCAGGCACGCCCTGCCAGAGGGGGTGCGGCCGCGGGTGCGGGTGCTGCAGCACGCGGTTCCAGCCCATCTGCGGCACCTTGTAGCGGCTACCATCGGGCTGCGTGCGGCCCTCCAGCCGGAAGCGGCGCACGCGGCCGGGGATCAGGCCCAGGCCCGGGGTGTCCTGCTCCTCGCTGTGGTCGAGCAGCATCTGCATGCCCACGCACACGCCCATCAGCGGCCGGGCGGCGGCGGCCTCGATCACGGCGTCGCGCAGGCCGTAGTCGGCCAGCTCGCGCATGCAGTCGCGCATGGCGCCCTGCCCCGGCAGCACCACGCGCTCGGCAGCGCGCACCTGCTCCGGCCGCTGCGTGATGACGACCTCCACGCCCTGCCCCGCCGCGGCGTGCATTACCGCCTGCGACACCGAGCGCAGGTTGCCCATGCCATAGTCGACGACGGCGACGGTTCTTGTCATGATCCTACAGGGAACCCTTCGTCGACGGGATCACGCCCGCGCTGCGCGGGTCGGGCGTGAGCGCCATGCGCAGGGCACGGGCGAAGGCCTTGAACACGGTCTCGCACTGGTGGTGCGCGTTCTCGCCCTTGAGGTTGTCGATGTGCAGCGTGACAAGCGCGTGGTTGGCGAAGCCCTGGAAGAACTCGTAGGCCAGCTGCGTGTCGAAGCCCCCGATCATGCCGGCCTTGAAGGGCACGTGCATGTGCAGCCCGGGGCGTCCGGAGAAGTCCACCACCACGCGGCTGAGCGCCTCGTCCAGCGGCACGTAGCTGTGGCCGTAGCGCGTGATGCCGGCCTTGCTGCCGACGGCCTGCGCGACCGCCATGCCCAGGGTGATGCCGACGTCCTCCACCGTGTGGTGGCCGTCGATGTGCAGGTCGCCCTCGGCCTCGATCGTCAGGTCGATCAGGCCGTGGCGGGCGATCTGGTCGAGCATGTGGTCGAAGAAGCCGATGCCGGTGGCCAGCCGCGCCTGGCCGGTGCCGTCGAGGTTCAGCGCGACGCGGATCTTCGTTTCCTTGGTATCGCGGCGGATGTCCGCGGTCCGGGGTGCGTTCACAGCGATTCCTTCAGGGCAGCGATCAGGGCGTCGTTCTCGGCGGGCGCGCCCACCGTGAGGCGCAGACAGTTCGCCAGCAGCGGGTGCAGCGCGGCCACGTGCTTGACGAGCACACCGCGCTGCTTCATGCCGGCGAAGGCGCGCGCCGAGTCGGGCACGCGCACGAGCAACATGTTGGCCTCGCTGGGCCACTGGCGCAGGCCGGGCATCGTCGCCAGCGCCGCCTGCAGCCGTGCGCGCTCGGCCTTGATCAGCGCCGCCTGCCGAGCGTACTCGGCCGCGTGCTCCAGCGCGAAGCGCGCGCACTCGGCGTTGAGCACGCTCACGTTGTAGGGTGGGCGCACCTTGTCGATCTGGTCGATGAGTTCGGTGCGGCCGCACAGGTAGCCCAGCCGCACGCCCGCCAGGCCGAACTTCGACAGCGTGCGCAGCACCAGCACGTGATCGTGCTGCGCCAGGCTGGCCAGCCGGCTGCGCGCGGCAAAGGGCTGGTAGGCCTCGTCGAACACCACCAGGCCCTGCTGCGCGGCCACGGCGGCCACGATGCGGTCGATGACGGCGTCGTCCCACAGGTTGGCAGTGGGGTTGTTGGGGTAGGCGATGTAGGTGATGGCCGGGCGGTGCTGCTCGATGGCCGCCAGCATGGCCGCCTCGTCGAGCTCGAAGTCGGCCGTCAGCGGCACGCCCACGAACTGCAGGCCGCGCAGCTGCGCCGACATGGCGTACATCACGAAGCCCGGCACCGGTGCCAGGATCGTGGCGCCAGGCACGTCGCAAGCCACCGAGAGCAGGTCGATCAGCTCATCCGAGCCGTTGCCCAGCATCAGCCGGCAGCCGGCCGGCAGGCCGACGTGGGTCGTCAGCTCCTCGGCCAGCGCCACCACGCTGGCCTGCGGGTAGCGGTTGATGGCGGCGCGGCCGAGCCGCTCGCCCAGCGCCTGCTGCAGCGCGGGCGGCAGGCTGAAGGGGTTCTCCATCGCATCGAGCTTCAGCAGCCCGGTGCTGGCCTGGATGGCGTAGGCGTGCATGCCGGCCACGTCAGCGCGCAGCGTGGCGGCGATGCGTTGTGCCAGCGGCGTCATCACACCCCCTCCAGCTTCAGAAGCATCTTCCGCTCGCCCTCGTCGACTTCGCCGGTGTAGGCGAAGCCGAGCTTTTGGTAGAACGCACCGGCGTGGCCGGGCTTGTCGACATGGCTCAGGCCCACCTCGGCGTAGCCCTCGCGGCGCGCTTCGACCACCACCCACGCCATCGCCAGCCGGCCGTAGCCGCGCCGCTGGAAGCGCGCGTCGACCAGCAGCCGCCACACGTAGAGCTGGTTCGCGGGTTCTTCTTCGTCGTGGCGCACGTCGTAGAGCAGCATCATGCCCACGGGCTGCTCGCCGTCGAACATCGCCAGCGCGCGACCGCATGGCTCGTAAGCCACCTGGGCCAGCGAGCGCTCCACCGGCGACACGAAGGCGCGCTGCCCGGCGGCCACCTGCAGCTTCATGACCGCCTCAGCGTTGCTGCGGTCCACCGGCCGCACGCTGAAGGCCACCGGCGCTTGCGGCGCGGCCACGCCTTCGCGCAGGCGCAGCTCCGCCGCGCGGGCCTGCGCCTGCAGCCCCTCGCCGTAAGCCAGTTCGGCCGCGATCGGCCCCAGCACCGGCGCGCCGGCCTCGCTCACCTCGATGAGGCTGCTGCGCTTGACGAAGTCGTACACGCCCAGCGGCGACGAGAAGCGCGCCGTGCCGCTGGTAGGCAGCACGTGGTTGGGGCCGGCGCAGTAGTCGCCCAAGCTCTCGCTGGTGAACGCACCCAGGAAGATCGCGCCGGCGTGCCGCAGCAGCGGCTCCCAGCGCCCAGGCTCGGCGCTGGACACCTCCAGGTGCTCGGGCGCTATGCGGTTGCTGATGGCGCAGGCCTCTTCCATGTTGCGCGTGCGGATCAGCGCACCGCGGCCCTCCAGGCTGGCGCGGATGACGGCGGCGCGCGGCATGTCGGGCAGCAGCCGCTCGATCGCCTCGTGCACGGCCGCGATGTAGGCGGCATCGGGGCACAGCAGGATGCTCTGGG
>JBILSW010000220.1:0-5514 GCA_044371895.1 Rubrivivax sp. | reverse complement strand
GCCACGAGCATCCAGGTCACGCCCGAGACCATCAACAACCCCGAGGCGTTCCAGAAGTTCCAGGCGGCGCAGGGCGAGCTCTCGGGCGCGCTCAGCCGGCTGCTGGTGGTGAGCGAGAACTACCCCAACCTGAAGGCCAACCAGGGCTTCCAGGACCTGCGCGTGCAGCTCGAGGGCACCGAGAACCGCATCACCGTGGCGCGCAACCGCTACATCAAGACCGTGCAGCAGTACAACACGCTGGCCCGCAGTTTCCCGACCAACCTGACGGCCATGGTCTTCAGCTACGAAGTCAAGCCCAGCTTCGCGGTGCAGAACGAGGCCGCGATCAGCGCGCCGCCGGCGGTGAGCTTCGACAAGCCCGCGGCGGCGGCCGCGGCCGCCGCCTCGCGCTGAAGCCGGCGTGATGCGCGCCCTGCGCGCCTGGCTGGCGGCCGCGCTGGCCCTGCTGGCGGCCCTGGCCGCGATGCCGCTGCATGCGCAGGACGTGCAGCCAGTGCCGGCGCTGACGGCGCGCGTCATCGACGTCACCGGCACGCTGGCCGCGGCCGAGCGCAGTGCGCTCGAGCAGCGCCTGGCCGCCTTCGAGGCCCAGGCCGGGCCGCAGATCGTGCTGCTCATGGTGGCCACCACGGCCCCCGAGGACATCGCCGCCTACGCGCAACGCGTGGCCGACACCTGGAAGATCGGCCGACGCGACGTGGGCGACGGCGTGCTCGTGGTGGTGGCGCGCGACGACCGCCGCGTGCGCATCGAGGTGGCCAAGGCGCTGGAGGGCGCGATTCCCGATCTGGCGGCGCGCAAGATCGTCGACCGCGCCATGCGCGAGCCCTTCCGCGAAGGCCGCTACGGCGACGGCCTCATGGCCGCGGTGGAGCAGCTCGAGGCGCGCATCCGCGGCGAGAACCTGCCCGCGCCCGATGCACCAGGGGCCGGCGACAGCGGCACCGACCTCGAAGGCCTCGCCGTTTTCTTCTTCGTCGCCGTGGCCGTGGCCGGGCAGGTGTTGACCGCGATCTTCGGGCGCAAGCTCGGCTCGATGCTGGTGTCTGGCGCGGCCGGCGGCCTGGGCTGGTGGATCACCGGCAGCCTGCTGATCGCCCTGGGCGCGGCCGTGGCTGCGCTGGTGCTGGTGGGCATCCTGGGCATCGGCTCGGTGGCGCGGCGCATGGGCCGCGGCAGCCGCAGCCTGCCGCACATCGGCGGCTGGGGCGGGGGCGGCGGCGGCTGGGGTGGCGGGGGCGGCGGCTTCTCGTCGGGCGGCGGCGGCGACTTCGGCGGCGGCGGCGCCTCGGGCGACTGGTGAGGGCAGGTGAGATGAACCGCTGGCTTCGCATCCTCAAGCACCGCTGGACCGACGAGACCGACGCGGCGCGCGCGCTCGGCCCCGAGGCGCTGCTGCGCCTGGAGCAACGCGTGGCCGCCAGCGAGCGGCGCCACAGCGGCGAGATCCGCCTGTGCGTGGAGGCCGGGCTGCCCCTGTCCTACCTGTGGCGTGGCGCCACGCCGCGGCAGCGCGCCGTCACGATGTTCGGCAAGCTGCGCGTCTGGGACACCGAGCACAACAACGGCGTGCTGATCTACCTGCTGCTGGCGGAGCACGCCATCGAGGTGGTGGCCGACCGCGGCCTGGCCCGCGCCGTACCGCCCGAGACCTGGCAGCAGCTGGTGGCGGGCATGCGCGAGGCCTTCCGCGCCGGGCGCTTCGAGGAAGGCCTGGCTCAGGCCGTGGACCGCGTGGACGCCCTGCTGGTGGTGCACTTCCCGGTGGTCGGCGGCCGGGCCAACCCCAACGAACTGCCCGACGCCGCCGACCTGCGTTGACGCGCAACCCGGCCCCCGGGGGGCTTCAGAGCAGCTCGCCGTCGGGCCCGCGCCGCGTCACCGTCACCAGGAAGCGGTTGAAGCCGTCGCGCCGCTCGTAGGCCATGCTGCTGGCGGTGTTGCGGATCATCAGCAGGCCCAGCCCCCCGACGCGCGCCTCGTCGAGCGTCTCGGGCAGCAGCAGCGCGTCGGCGTCCATGGGGTCGAAGGGCCCGGCATCGTCGACGATGAGCAGGCGCACCTCGCCCGGCTCGATCTGCAGCTCGAGCTCCACCTGGTGCTCGCCAGCGTCGGTCACCCCGTAGCCGTGGCGCAGCGTGTTGGTGACGGCTTCCTCGATGATGAGCTCCACGCCTGCCACCGCGTGCTCGTCGACCCGGTTGTTCTCGAGGAACTGCCGGGCCTGCTGGCGCGCGATCTCGAGGCCGCCGATGTCTGCCGTCATCGGAATCAGCAGCGATGGCGCGACGGTGTTCATCGGGGCGACGCGGCTTTCAGGTCGCCAGCCGGGCCTGGGCCTGCTCGCGGTCGGGCAGCACGGGGATGATCTGGTCCAGCGCCACCATCTGCAGGGTGCTCTGGACCTGAGCCCGCGCGCCGAAGAGCACGAGGTTGCGACCCCGCGCGCGCTGCGCGCGGGCGGTGGCGATGATCAGCCGCACGCCCATGGACGCCAGGAAGCTCACGGCGCCCAGATCGACGGCGGCGTCGCGGTCCACACCGAGCACGGTGTCCTTGAAGCGGGCTTCGACCTTGTCGACGCCGACGGTGTCCAGGCGCCCCTGCAGCACGACGCACAGCCCGCCACCGGCGAACTCCTCCACGGACATGTCCATCGGCTTCCCCGGTATCTTGTTGGCCGCGATTGTGGTGTCGCTCCCGGGCCGTCTCAGGCCAGCTGCGCCACCAACAGCGAAAAATCATCGTCCAGCGGGCCCGGCCGCGCAAGCCCCCGAACGTCGCGGTACAGCTGCTCGGCCTCGGTGGCCGCCCCTTCGGCGGCGGTGGGCGGGCGGTCCAGCAGGGGCAGGAAGTGGTCGATCTGCCAGGTGAGCCCCTCGCGCGTGACGATCTCGAACACGCCGTCGCTGAACAGGTACAGCCGGTCGCCCCGCGCCAGCTGCGCGCACGCCTTGGAGTAGGTCATGCCGGGCATGGCGCCGATGACGAGGTTTCGGGTCACCAGCGGCAGCAGCCCGTCGTGGCCCGGCCGCGCGACGTAGGCCGGGTGCTGGCCGGCGGCGGCGAACTCGATCTCGAGCGTGCGCAGGTCCAGCACGCCGTACCAGATGGTGACGAACATGCCGCCGTGGCCGTCCATCGGGTACTGGTCGTTCAGCCGCGCCAGCACCTGCGAGGGGTCGGCGAAATCCACCCCGGGCAGGCTCTGCTGTCGCAGCGTGTTGAACACCGCCACGCCATGCATGGCCGCGCCGACGCCGTGGCCCGACACGTCGGCCAGGTACAGCACGAGCCGATGCGCGTCGAGGTGGTGGTAGCCGAAGGCGTCGCCGCCCACGCGGGCCGAGGGCTGGTAGTGCCAGTGCACGCGCACCGGCCCGTGCAGCAGCGGCTGCGGCAGCAGGCTCTGCACGTACTGGCTGGCGCGCGCCAGGTCACGGTCGAGCTCCTGGCTCTGCACCAGCTCGTGCTCGTCGCGGTACTCGTGCTTTAGGGTGTGTTTGCCCACCTGCAGCACGCCCCCGTGCGGCACCGGCTCGGCGCCGTCGATGCGCCGGCCGTCGACGAAGGTGCCGTTCGTGCTGCCACGGTCGGAGACCACGAGCTCGTCGTCGCGCAGCAGCAGCTCGCAGTGCAGGCCCGAGACCTCGGCGTCGCGGAACTGCAGCTCCGCCGGCGCGCGCCGCCCGATGCGCACCGCCACCCCGGGCTGCAGGCGGAGCCGCTGCACGGCGCCGGCCTCGTCGGTGTAGACGAGGTCGTGCACCCAGGCCGTGCGCGGCGCCGCCACCGTGATGCGGCTGCGCGGCACCAGGATCATGGTGCGCTCGCCGTCGTCCCCCGGCGGGGCGAAGCGGGCGGGGTCGCTCTCGGTGGCCATGCCGACGCGGGCCCGCGCCGCTCAGGCCGTGCGGCAGGCCGTCTCGGATGCCGACCAGTCCGTCAGCGGCCCGGCCAGGTCGACGCCGCGGCGCACCGCCGTCATCTCCGCGACGATGCTCATGGCGATCTCCGGCGGCGTGAGCCCGCCGAGGTTCAGCCCCACTGGGCCGCGCAGCCGCGCCACCTCGTCGCGGCTGACGTCGAAGTCCAGCAGGCGCAGGCGGCGGCCGTCGTTGTTGCGGCGCGAGCCCAGGGCGCCCACGTAGAAGGCCGGCGTCTTCAGCGCCTCCATCAGCGCGAGGTCATCGAGCTTGGGATCGTGCGTCACGGCTACCACGGCGCTCATGGCGTCGAGGTGCATGGCGATCACGAGGTCGTCCGGCATCTGGCGCGACAGCGTCACGCCCTCCATGGCCTCCCAGCCCTCGTGGTACTCGTCGCGGGGGTCGCAGACGGTGACGCGGTAGTCGAGCATGACCGCGAAACTGGCGAGGTAGCGGCTGAGCTGCCCACCGCCGATGATCAGCAGCCGCAGGCGCGGGCCGTGCACGGTCTCGAGCGCCTTGCCGTCGAAGAACACCTCGTCGCCCTGCTGGTTGGGCGCCAGCGAGACCAGGCCCGTGGACAGCTCCAGCCGGCGGCGCACGACGCGGTGTTCCTCGATGGCGGCCAGCAGTTCGCGCAGGCGGCTGCCGGCGTTCAGCGGCTCCAGCACGATCTGCACCGTGCCGCCGCAGGGCAGGCCGAAGCGCTGCGCCTCCTCGGCGCTGGCACCGTAGGTCGTGGCCTGCGGCAGGCGCAGCGCGAGTTCGCCGCGCTTGACGCGGTCGATCAGGTCGTCCTCGATGCAGCCGCCCGAGACGGAACCGGCCACCTGCCCGTCGTCGCGGATGATCATCAGGCTGCCCGGCGGGCGCGGGCTCGATCCCCAGGTGCGCACCACCGTGCCGAGCACGACGCGATGGCCCCGGTTCATCCAGTCCATCGCGGTGCGGACCACTTCCACGTCCATGCTGTTCATCGGGCACCCCGTCGCATGCCGCCCGTGGCGGCCGAGTCCGTCAGGATGCCACAGCCGCGGCGGCACCGGGGCCGCGGGATCAGCGCACCACGAACACCACCGCCGTGCGCGCCGGAATCATGAAGCTGCCGCTGGCCGTGGCCACCGTGGCGGCAGCGGCGCGACGGTCGGTCCCGGTCACGTGCACCGGGTGCAGCTCGAAGGCCTTGCCGGCCAGCGCCGGTACCACCAACGTCGCGTCGTCCAGGCCGGCGTTGATGAAGTAGGCCAGCTCGGCGAAGTTGGCGCCGGCGTAGCCCGCGCCGTCGACGTGGCCCACCAGCAGCGTGGGCTGCTGCGACGAGCCGAGGTTGTGGAAACGCAGACGGGCGCGGATGTCGGCCGCCGTGCGCAGCCGCAGCAGCGTCGTGCTGGCCCGGATCTTCAGCAGGTCCTTGAAGGCGCCCTGCGTCCACGCGATGGGCTCGGCACCCATCTTCAGCGACGGGTTGGCCAGGAAGGGCCGCATCAGCGCCCAGCTGTCGCCGTTGTCGGCAGCGCGGGGCAGCCCGACGCCGAAGTTGTGCGTGGTGCCGCTGGGGTCGTAGACATTGAACCAGTCGCCG
>JBILSW010000219.1:0-5525 GCA_044371895.1 Rubrivivax sp. | reverse complement strand
TGGCCTCGGCGCTGGTGGGGTCCACCGCGAAGACGTAGCCCGCGCGATCGGCTGCGTCGGCCACGCGCTGCGTGACGACGCCAGCCTCGCTGAACACCGTGGCCACGGGGTGGGGCACGCCGGGCAGCGACACCATCTCCACCTCGCTCATGGCCTCGAGCTTCTCGGTGTTGATGACGGCGCTCTTCCACGTCAGCGGCACGGCACCGCCGGTGTAGCCGGTGCCGCCGCCGCGCGGGATGATGGTCAGGCCGAGCTCGACGCAGCCGGCCACCAACGCGGCCATCTCGGCCTCGGAGTCGGGCGTGAGCACGACGAAGGGGTGCTCGACGCGCCAGTCGGTCGCGTCGGTCACGTGGCTGACGCGGCTGAGGCCGTCGAACTTGATGTTGTCGCGGGCGGTGACCCGACCCAGCACGCGCCGCGTGGTCTTGCGGAGGTCCCAGACCTCCCGGAAGCGCGCGGCGAAGGCCTCGACCGCGGCGCGCGCGGCGGTCAGCAGCTCGCCCACGAGGGCGTCGCGCGCGGCGTCTTCGGCGGGGGTGCGGCGGCGGGCCACCTCGGCCAGACGGTGATGCAATGCGTCGATGAGCAACTGCCGCCGCCGGGGGTTCTCGAGCAGGTCGTCCTCGAGGTAGGGGTTGCGCTGCACGACCCAGATGTCGCCCAGCACCTCGTAGAGCATGCGCGCGCTGCGGCCGGTGCGGCGCTCCTCGCGCAGCTGCTGCAGGATCTCCCAGGCCCGACGCCCCAGCAGCCGGATCACGATCTCGCGGTCGGAGAACGAGGTGTAGTTGTAGGGGATCTCGCGCAGCCGGACGGCCTCACCGGTCGCCGCGGTTTCGAGGGCAGCGAGCGCGGCAGGGGTGGGCAGGGCTTGGGGGGCGTTCATGAGGGGCTCGGGCTGCAGGTCGCACGGGGCAACCGGGCACCCGTCCGATCGGTCGGTGTCTGTGCGGTGCAACGAGGGTTAATGCTAGTCGAAGCCCCGGCCATGGCAACGTGCGGGGCGATGCGCTCCAGGGACAAGCAGGTCGCCCCCTGCCAAACGGGCTATCCCGGATTGCGGGAAAGGGCGCCCGCCGCGAAAAACGCGGCTGTCATGAGGCGAGCCGACACTCGCGCCCGCCGCAGCCGGTGCGTCCGCGCAGCGATGCGACCGCCCGATTGCAACAACGAGGAGTCAACCATGCGCGTCCACGTCCCGTTTCTGCCTCTGCGCCGCGCCGTCCTGGCCGCCGTGCTGGGCACTGCCTTCGCCCTGCCCGCCGCCGCTCAGCAGCGGCCCGTCGAGATCCAGATGTGGATGGGTCTCACTGGCCAGAACGGAGAGCTGCTCACGCGCTTCGGCGAGGACTTCAACAAGAGCCAGAACGAGTACCGCGTCGTCGTGTCGTTCAAGGGTCAGTATCCCGAGCAGCGCGCTGCCGCCGTGGCTGCCTTCCGCGCCGGCAACCCGCCGCACATCATGCAGATGTTCGACGCTGGCAGCGGCGACATGGTGCACGCCAAGGGCGCCGTGGTGCCGGTGAGCGAGGTGTTCAAGCGCGCCGGCCTGCAGTTCAACCCGGCCGACTTCATCGCCCCGGCACGCGGCTACTACGGCCTGCCCAACGGCGACCTGCTGTCGATGCCGTTCAACGTCAGCACTACCGTGCTCTTCTATAACAAGGACGCGTTCAAGAGGGCCGGCCTTGACCCCGAGAAGCCGCCACAGACCTGGCCCCAGTTGATCGAGGCGGCCAAGAAGATCCGCAGCACCAACGCCGCCGCCTGCGGCTACACCACCACCTGGATGGCCTGGGTGATGCTGGAGCAGTTCGCGTCGCGCCACAACGTGGCCTTCGGCACGCAGGGCAACGGCCGTGGCGGCATCGACGCATCTCTGAACCTGGCCAACAACAAGCTGCTCGAGCGCCAGCTGCAGACGCTGGTGGACATGCAGAAGGACAAGAGCTTCGACTACGGCGGCCGCAGCAACGACGCCGCGGCCAAGTTCATCAGCGGCGAGTGCGCGATGCTGACGCAGAGTTCCGGCGGCCTGGGTGCGATCGCGCGCGACGCCAAGTTCGCCTTCGGCACGGCCCAGTTGCCCTACTGGCCCGAGGTGAAGGGCGCGCCCTATGCGACGACGATCGGCGGCGCGTCGCTGTGGGTGTTCAACGCGCCCAACCGCAGCCAGGCGGAGTTCCGCGGCGTCGCGCAGTTCCTGAACTTCCTGCGCAGCGACAAGGTGATGACGGAGTGGGCCAAGACCACCGGCTTCCTGCCCGCCACCAACAGCGCCTTCAAGGCCATGCAGGACGAGGGCTTCTTCGCGAAGAACCCGGGTCGCGACGTGCCGATCCTGAGCCTGATCAACGCCTCCAAGGGCGAGAACACCAACGGCTACCGCTTCGGCCGCTGGACGGAGGTGCGCGACGTCTTCCACGAGGAGGTCGAGAAGGCGCTGCAGGGCGCGCAGACACCCGCCGCCGCACTGCGCAACACCGAGCGCCGCGGCAATGCGCTGCTGCGCGCCTTCGAGCGCACCGCGAGCTGACCCAGCGGCCGCCCCGTGACCGGCTCGGCGGCCCCTCGGGCCGCCGCGTCGCTTTCACGGCGCCCTGCCCGCCGCAGCGCCGCCAGCAACGCCCCCTTCCCATGCAACGACGCGTCGTCTTTCCTCACAAGCTGCTGCCCTGGCTGTTGCTGGCACCGCAACTGGCCGTAACGCTGGTGTTCTTCTACTGGCCAGGCGGCCAGGCGCTCTACATGAGCGTGCTGCAGCAGGACGCCTTCGGCACCAGCGTGCAGTTCGTGGGCCTCGAGAACTTCCGCGCGGTCTTCGCCGACGAGGGCTACCTGCAGGCCTTCTGGCGCACGCTGTACTTCTCGGTCGCGGTCACGCTGCTGGCCATGATGCCGGCCCTGCTGCTGGCGGTGATGGCCGATCGCGTCGTGCGCGGCGCCACGGCCTACACCACCGCGATGCTGATCCCGTACGCCATCGCGCCGGCCGTGGCCGGAGTGCTGTGGCTGTTCATGTTCAACCCGTCCATCGGCGTGCTGGCCTGGTGGCTGAAGGCGCTGGGCGTGGACTGGAACCCCACGCTCGACGGCTCCGACGCCATGTGGCTGGTGATCCTGGCCTCGGCCTGGAAGCAGGTCGCCTACAACTTCCTGTTCTTCCTGGCCGGGCTGCAGAGCATTCCGAAGAGCCTGCTCGAGGCCGCCGCCATCGACGGCGCGCGTCCGCTGCGGCGCTTCTGGACCATCGTCTTTCCGCTGCTGTCGCCCACCACGTTCTTCCTGCTGGTGGTGGGCTTGGTGTACGCGTTCTTCGACACCTTCGGCGTCATCAGCGCCGTCACGCAGGGCGGGCCGGCCGCGGCCACCGAGACGCTGGTCTACAAGGTCTACAAGGACGGCGTGCACAACCTCGACCTCGGCGGCAGCGCCGCGCAGAGCGTGGTGCTGATGCTGATGGTGGTGGGGCTGACGATCCTGCAGTTCCGCTTCGTCGAGCGCCGGGTGCACTACGGATGAGCGCCGCCATCCCCTCGGCCAACCCCGACCCGCTGCGCCCCGGCATGGCCTGGCTGGCCCACGCCGTGCTGTGGCTGGGCATCGCGGTCACGGCCTTCCCGCTGTACATCGCCTTCGTGGCCAGCACGCTGACGGCCCCCGACGTCGCGCAGGCCCCGATGCCGGTGCTGCCCGGGCCGCACGGCCTCGAAACCTACCGCACCATCCTGCTGCAGGGCCTGCAGGGCACCTACCTCAGCCCGCCCGTGTGGCAGATGATGTGGAACAGCCTGGTGATGGCGCTGGTCATCACCGCGGGCAAGGTCGCGCTGAGCCTGATGTCGGCCTACGCCATCGTGTTCTTCCAGTTCCCCGGCCGCATGGTGGCGTTCTGGCTCATCTTCCTGACGCTGATGCTGCCGGTGGAGGTGCGCATCCTGCCCACCTACGCCGTCGTCAGCGACCTCGGGCTGATCAACACGATGACAGGCCTGACGCTGCCGCTGATCGCCAGCGCCACCGGCACGTTGCTGTTCCGCCAGTTCTTCCTGACGGTCCCCGACGAACTGGTCGAGGCCGCCCGCATCGACGGGGCCGGCCCGCTGCGCTTCTTCAAGGACGTGGTGCTGCCGTTGTCGGCGACCAACATCGCGGCGCTGTCGGTGATCCTGTTCATCTACGGCTGGAACCAGTACCTCTGGCCGCTGCTCATCACCACCGACAACCGGCTCGACACCATCGTCGTGGGCATCACCAAGATGATCGGCACAGGCGACGCCACCACCGATTGGCCGCAGGTCATGGGCACCACGCTGCTGGCGGTGCTGCCGCCGGCGCTGGTGGTGGTGCTGATGCGGCGCTGGTTCGTCAAGGGCCTGGTCGACTCCGAGAAATAGGAAGGCATACACACGAATGGCAGCGATCAGCCTGCGCCAGGTCGTCAAGCACTACGGCAGCGGCTCCACCGCCAACCGGGTGATCCATGGCGTGGACGCCGAAATCAGGGACGGCGAGTTCGTCGTCATCGTCGGCCCCAGCGGCTGCGGCAAGAGCACGCTGCTGCGCATGGTGGCGGGCCTGGAGGCCATCAGCGGCGGCGAAATCGCCATCGGCGACCGCGTCGTCAACGACGTCGAGCCCAGCGAGCGCGACATCGCGATGGTGTTCCAGAACTACGCGCTGTACCCGCACTTCAAGGTCTTCGACAACATGGCCTACGGCCTGCGCATCCGCAAGGTCCCCGAGGCCGAGGTGAAGGCTCGCGTCGAGAAGGCCGCGAAGACGCTGGAGCTCTCGCACCTGCTCGACCGCAAGCCGCGCCAGCTCTCCGGTGGCCAGCGACAGCGCGTGGCCATGGGCCGCGCCATCGTGCGGCAGCCGCAGGTGTTCCTGTTCGACGAGCCGCTGTCCAACCTCGACGCCAAGCTGCGCGCGCAGACGCGTCTGGAGATCCAGAAGCTGCACGCCGAGCTGGGCGTGACCTCGCTGTTCGTCACGCACGACCAGGTCGAGGCCATGACGCTGGCGCAGCGCATGATCGTCATGAACGCGGGCCGCATCGAGCAGATCGGCACGCCCGAGGAGGTGTACGGCCGGCCCCAGACAACCTTCGTGGCCGGCTTCATCGGCAGCCCCCCGATGAACCTGCTGGCCGGTGTGGCCGAGGGCGCGCGCTTCCTGGTCGGCGAGCTGCCGCTGGCGCTGCCCGCGCCGGCGCCGCGCTCCGGCCCGCTGCTGCTGGGGCTGCGGCCCGAGCACGCGCAGGCAGTGGAGCACGAGGGCTGGCCGTTCGAGGTCGAGCTGATCGAGATGCTGGGCGCCGAGCGGCTGGTGCACGGGCGCCTCGGCGGCAGCGGCTTCACGCTGCGCATCGACGGCACGCTGGCGCCGCCGCGCCCCGGGCAGACGCTGCAGCTGGCGGCGCCGGCGACGCGGCTGCACTGGTTCGATCCGGTCACGGGGCAGCGCATCGATGACTGAGAGCGTGAGAGTTTTTCCCCGCGCCAGTCTTGCCGTTT
>JBILSW010000218.1:0-5528 GCA_044371895.1 Rubrivivax sp. | reverse complement strand
ACGAGGCGGGCCTGAGCGTGGAAGACCATGGCCCCGGCGTGCCCCCTGAGCACCGCGCCCAGGTGTTCGAGCGCTTCTGGCGTGCCCCGGGTCAGTCAAGGGCGGGATCGGGCCTCGGCCTGGCGTTGGTGCATGAGATCTCCATCGCCCATGGGTGGTCGGTCAGCTGCAGCGAGGCTCCTGGCGGAGGCGCCTCGTTCAAGGTGCGCTGGCAGTCATGAGCGGCCGGGTTCGAGGCCTGGAAGATCGCCCTTGAGTCTCGGCACCTTCAGAGCGGCGGCCGCCTGGCTGCGGCGTGACCCGCTGCTCCTGTCAGGCACGGTGCTGCTCGCCCTCGTTCCTCTGCTGCTGGCCGCAGCCGCTCTGGACGAGCGATCGCTGTTCGGACGCTCGCCCTGGGACAAGCCCTTGCGCTTTGCCCTGTCGCTGGGTGTCTACGCCGTCACGATGGCCATGGCGTCGCAGTGGCTGCGGGCACGCACGCACATCCCGTGCTGGCGCTGGCTGTCGCCAGTGCTGATCGGTTTCCTGGTCTTCGAGCTGACCTGGATCGTCGTGCAGGCGGTGCGCGGCGTGGACTCGCACTTCAACGAACGCACGGCGTTCGAGGCCCTGATGTTCAGCCTGATGGGCGTCGGCGCTGCCGTGCTGAGCCTGGGTGTTCTGTGGCTGGGCCTGGCGGCCTCGCGGCTGGCGCTCACGGCCACGTCGTCCGTCACGCGCCTGATCGCGCTGGGCGTCGCACTGGGCTTCGTCGGGACGGGGCTGCTGCTGCCGTGGACGGGCGAAGCCCTGGTGAATGCGGGTCACTCGCAGTCGGCCGTGGATGCTGCCGCGGTGCTGCCTGTGCTGGGCTGGCGGCTGGACGGCAGCGACCCCAGACCGGCCCACTTCGTGGCGGCGCACCTGATGCAGGCCCTGCCCCTTCTGGCCCTGTGGCTGGCGCGCCCCGATGAACAGGGCCGGCAGGCCGCGTCCGAAGGCGTGCTGCTGGTGCTGGCGGTCTGCGGGGTGGCGATGACGCTGTGGCTGATGCCGTGAGTTGCCCGAGCACGCCACGGGCGAGACGGCGAATCGCAGCCGCGAGAAGCGGCAGTGTCCCGCACACAGCATTCCGGACAGGCTCCACCATCCGCTGCGCGTGTTGTTCGCCACCGCAGCCCGACGACTGACCGCGCTCAGCCCGCAGCGGCTCATCCAGTGCTGGCCCGCGCGTTGACCCCAACCAGGCCCGCATCCCGAGCCGGGAGGGCCAAATCACGCTTGCATGGAATTGATCACTGCGCCAACGCGCATGAACCACGGCCCTCAACGCCGCATCAGCGACAGCAGGCCATCGCACGGCCTCGAGCACTCATCTCGTGCCGGGCTGGTGAAACATGCGGGCCAGCCCGGAGTGCGCAGCACGCTCCTCCTAGAATATCGCGCTCCATGTCCGGCAGCACCTTCGGCGAGCTCTTCCGCGTCACCAACTTCGGCGAGAGCCACGGCCCTGCCATCGGCTGCGTGATCGACGGTTGCCCGCCGGGGCTCGAGCTCTCCGAGGCCGACATCCAGCCCGAGCTCGACCGCCGCCGCCCCGGCACGAGCCGCCACGTCACGCAGCGCAACGAGCCCGACGCGGTGGAGATCCTCTCCGGCGTGTTCGAGGGCCGCACGACGGGAACGCCGATCGCGCTGCTGATCCGCAACACTGACCAGCGCAGCAAGGACTACGGCAACCTGCTCGACACCTTCCGCCCCGGCCACGCCGACTACACCTATTGGCGCAAGTACGGGGAGCGCGACCCGCGCGGCGGCGGCCGCAGCAGCGCGCGGCTGACGGCGCCGATGGTGGCCGCCGGCGCGGTGGCGAAGAAGTGGCTCAGGCAGCGCCGCGGCACCACCTTCGCCAGCTGGATGAGCGCCCTGGGCGAGATCGAGATCCCGTTCGAGGACGAGACGCAGATCCCGCTCAACCCGTTCTTCGCTCCCAGCGCCGGCATCGTGCCGGCCCTCGAGGCCCACATGGACGCCCTGCGCCGAGCCGGCGACAGCTGCGGCGCGCGCATCGAGGTGCGCGCGCGTGGCGTGCCGGTAGGCCTGGGCGAGCCGCTGTTCGACAAACTCGACGCCGACATCGCCTGGGCCATGATGGGGCTGAACGCCGTCAAGGGCGTGGAGATCGGCGACGGCTTCGGCGTGGTGGCGCAGCGCGGCAGCGAGCACGGCGACGCGCTCACGCCGGCCGGCTTCGGCAGCAACCACGCCGGCGGCGTGCTCGGCGGCATCAGCACCGGGCAGGACCTTGTCGTGCGCATCGCCATCAAGCCCACCAGCAGCATCCGCACGCCCAAGCCCAGCATCACCCGCTCGGGCGAGCCCACGGTGGTCGAGACGCTCGGCCGCCACGATCCCTGCGTGGGCATCCGCGCCACGCCCATCGCCGAGGCCCTGCTGGCGCTGGTGGTGATGGACCACGCGCTGCGCCACCGCGCGCAGTGCGGAGACGTGAACCTGCCCGTGCCGCCGATCCCCGGGCGGGCCGGCCACGCCTGAAGGGCACGACCCGCCCCGTGCCGAACGCCGTCTCCCGGGGCAGCCTGGCGCCCTTCGGCGCGCTCACCTTCACCTACTTCGCGGCCATCGGGCTGTTCAATCCGTTTGCGCCCCTGTGGTTCCAGAGCCTGGGGCTTTCCACGCTGCTGATCGGCGGCATCGTCAGCCTGCAGAGCTGGACGCGCGTATTCGCGCCCTACGCCTGGAGCTGGGCCGGCGACCACAGCGGGCAGCGAGTCAAGCTCATCCGCATTGCCGCGGCGGGCGCGCTGTGCTCGGCCCTGGGCCTGCTGGGGGTGACGGCGGCCGTGCCGGTGGCCGTGGTGACAGTGCTGCTGTTCGTGGCCAACAGCGGCGTCGTGCCGCTGTACGAGGCGCTGCTCGCACGGGCGCTGGCCACGCCCGAGGGCGGCATCGACGCCCGCCGCTACGGCCGCGTGCGCGTGTGGGGCTCGATCGGCTTCCTGGCCGCCGTCACCAGCTTCGGCGCCCTGCTGGAGCGCTTCGGCATCGCCGTCTTCCCGGCCTTCGTGGCGCTGATGAACGCGCTGATGCTGGCCGCCGCGCTGCGCCTGCCGCGCACACACGAGGAGACGGTCCACGACGAGCCCGCGCCACCCGTGCTGCCGCTGCTGCGCAAGCCCGGGGTGGCCTGGTTCTTCGCGTCCGTCTTCTTCACCGTGCTGGCGCACACCAGCCTGTACGCCTTCTTCTCGCTGTATCTGGTGAGTCTGGGCTACGGCAAGACGGCGGTGGGCGCGCTGTGGGCGGTGAGCGTGGCCGTGGAGATCGTGTTCTTCTGGACTCAGGGCCGCTGGTTCTGCTGGCTCGCGCCCGAGCGCTGGCTGCAGGCGGTGGCCGCCGCCACGGCTCTGCGCTTCGCGCTCACGGCTGGCGGCGGCACCTGGGCGCCCGTGCTGGTGCTGGCACAGCTGCTGCACGCCGTCACCTTCGCCGCCCACCACGCCGCCTGCATCACTCTGGTCCACCGGCTGTTCCCGGGGCGCCTGCGCGGACGCGGCCAGGCGCTCTACACCACGCTGGGCTACGGCATCTCGGGCGTGCTGGGCGGCGTGGGCGGCGGTTGGCTGATCGAGCGGATGGACTTCGCGGCCGTGTTCTGGGCGGCGGCGGGCTGCGCGCTGCTGTCCTGGGCCTGTGCCACGGCGGCCGAGCGTGCGCTGTGCAGGCCCGCAGGCTCAAGCCAGCCGGCCTGAGAGCCTGTGAAGACATGAATCACGCCCGCGTTGACCGCCAGAGGATGCTCAATCAAGGCGCAAAGCGCAGACGGGTCTGTCGACCCGTCGAGCATTTGCAACGCGGAGTGGGCGTTCTCTGGCGGTCAACCCGAAGGGCCGGGGTACCCAGGGGCCCTTGGCCATCCCGGCGCAAGCATGATTCATGCCGTCACAGGCTCTGGGTAACCGACAAACTGTCCGAGACCCGCCGTTGCGGGCCTGCGCCCTGGCGCACCCGATGGCCCCGTCCACCCTGCCGAAGCTGCCGCTGTGCTGGCTGCGCGCCCTGAAGGCGCGGCTGATGCTCGCCAGCGTGCTGCTGGAAAGGGTGGAACGGCGCAGCGAGCAGGCCATACTCGACCTCGAGTCCAGCCACATCGAGCAGACGGCGGCGCTGCTCGGGCAGCGCGTGGTGCTGCTGCAGCGGATGATGCGCGCCGCCGCCGAGCGCATGCCCCACGCGGCCGCCACCGACGCCGACGAGGCCATCCGCTTGCTCGGCGCGCGGACGGCGCCGATGACCACGCTGGACCAGCTCTTCGTGGCCGAAGCCCGCGGCCTCGTGGTGGTCGTGCTGACCATGCCGGTGCTGGGGCCCCGACACCGGGTGGTGGCGGTGCCCGGCGGCACGATGCGGCTGAACTGGCACAACCTGCTCGACGATCTCACCGTCCATTCGCGCGATGACCGGCAGCAGGCCACCACGCTGTTGAGCGACGCCCGCGGCACCATCTTCGCCCACCCCCAGGCCGCACGTCTGCTGGCCGAGGCGGCCAGCGAGCCGCTGATGGCCGCCGCCGTGGCGCGCAGGGTGACGCAGCGCCGGCCCGTGGAGCCCAGCGCGATCGTCTGGCGCGCCGGGGGCCACTTCACCGCCATCGTCGGCGTGCCCGGGCCCGAATGGGTGCTGTCCCGCGTCGTGCCCGACCGCCAGTTGCTGGGCGGCATCGACGAGGACTGGCTGCGCGCCGCCGGCAAGATCGGCGAACTGGGCGCCGTGCTCCAGCGCACGCTGCGCGAGCGTGCCACCGGCGAGCGCCATCAGCGCGCGCTGATGGCCCAACTCGACTCGGTCATGGCGGCGGCGCCCATCGGCATCGCGATCACGCGACACCGCCAGTTCGAGCTGGTCAGTGCCGAGTGATGCACGCTGCTTGGCTGACCCGAGGGGGCGCTGGTCGGCTGGTCGGAACGGAACGTGTTCGCCTCGCACGAGGACTACGACACCCACGGCACGCGCGTGCTGGCCGCCTTCCTGCGCCACGAGCCCACGCGGGCGAACACGAGTTCCGACGCTGCGACAGCAGCCATCAATCGGGAATGCTGACGGGCCGGCCCGACGATGGCGACACCCCCGGTGCCGGCACCATCTGGCTGCTGAAGGACGCGACGCACCAGCGCGCCGAGCGCGAGCGACTGGCCTGGTCGGCACGGCACGAAGGCCTGACGCGACTGCTCAACCGTGCCGCCTTCGAGAAACGGCTGCGCGCCCAGATCGACAGCGGCACGCCGGGCGTGCTGCTGGCACTGGACCTCGACCACTTCAAGCAGGTGAACGACGCCGCCGGCCACACCGCGGGCGACCGCGTGATGCGCGACGTGGCCGCCCTGCTGCTGCAGCAACCGCGCGGCGACGAGTTCGCCCTGCTGCTGAGCCCGGGCGACGCGGCCGGCGCGACGGCGCTGGCGCAGCATCTGTGCGAGGCCGTGGCCCCGCCTGGGCGTCGTGCACCAGGGCCCCTGGCTGGGGGT
>JBILSW010000217.1:0-5536 GCA_044371895.1 Rubrivivax sp. | reverse complement strand
GGTCTGGAAGTTCACCAGCGCTTCCATGCGGCCCTGGCTGATCTCGGCCTGGTAGGGCGTGTAGGCGGTGTACCAGGCCGGGTTCTCGAGGATGTTGCGCAGGATGACGCCCGGCGTGTGCGTGCCGTGGTAGCCCTGGCCGATGAAGCTCTTGAGCACCTGGTTCTTCGCTGCCAGGGCCTTGAGCTCGGCCAGCGCCGCCGCCTCGGTCACAGGCGCCGGCAGGTCCATCTGGCGGCAGCGGGCGATAGCCCTCGGGACCACGGCCTCGATGAGCGCGCGGCGGCTGGCCGCGCCAATGGCCGAGAGCATCCGGTGCTCGTCGTCCAGAGACGGTCCGATGTGGCGGGCGACGAACTCGGCGGCGTTCTCGAGCTCGCCGAGGGGCTTCAGGGCAGACATCAGCATGGCGGTGGCCTGGGCGTTGGCGGATTCAGAGCGTCTTGAGCAGCGCGTCGTAGGCGGGCGGGTCCATCAGCTGGTCGAACTCGGCCATGTCGGCCACCTTGACCTTGAAGAACCAGCCCTGGCCCAGCGGGTCGGCGTTGGCCAGCGACGGGTCGTCCTTCAGCGCCGTGTTGACCTCGACGACCTCGCCGCTGACGGGCATGTAGAGGTCGGCCGCGGCCTTGACGCTCTCGACGACGCCGGCGACCTCACCCTTCCTGAAGCTGCGACCCACGTCGGGCAGCTCCACGAAGACGACATCGCCCAGCGCGTCCTGCGCGTGGTGCGTGATGCCGACGACGGCGGCTTCGTGGTCTTCGATGTTGATCCACTCGTGGTCGGGCGTGTACATCTTGGTCATGGCGGGCTCCAGGTGAAGGCGGGGTTCAGCGCACGTAGCGGTGGGGAATGAAGGGCATCGCGGCAACCGTCATCGGCACGCGCCGGCCGCGCACCTCGGCCTGCAGCGGCGTGCCGGCCGCGGCCAGCGCGGCCGGCACGTAGGCCATGGCGATGCAGCGGTTCACGCTGGGGCCCAGCGTGCCGCTGCACACGGTGCCGGCGGGCTGGCCGGCGGCGTCGAACAGGAGCGTGCCCTCGCGCACCGGCACACGCTCGGCGCCCAGCAGGCCCACGCGCTTGCGCGGCGGGCCCTCGGCCAGGTGACGGTCGACGACGCCGGCACCCGGGTAGCCGCCGGCGCGCGCGCCGCCGGCGCGCCGCACCTTCTGGATGGCCCACTGCAGGCCGGCCTCGATGGGGCTGGTGGTGGCGTCGATGTCGTGGCCGTACAGGCACAGGCCGGCTTCCAGGCGCAGCGTGTCGCGCGCGCCCAGGCCGGCGGGCCCGACCTCGGGCTGGGCCAGCAGCGCGCGGGCCAGTTCGATGGCCCGAGCCTCGGGCACGCTGATCTCGAAACCGTCCTCGCCGGTGTAGCCGCTGCGCGTGACGAAGCACGCGATGCCGGCGAGCTCGAAGCGCCCGCCGCTCATGAACACCAGGCCGGCCACGCCGCGGTTCAGGCGTGCCAGCGCGTCCACCGCCTTCGGGCCCTGCAGCGCCAGCAGCGCGCGCTCGGGCATCGGCAGCACGCGGCAGCGGCTGCGGACGTGGCGCTGCAGGTGCGCGATGTCGTCGGCCTTGCAGCCGGCGTTGACGACGAGGAACAACTCGCCGAAGCCCGCGGCGGCGTCGGCCGGCTGCGGCCGCACGATCATCAGGTCGTCGAGCAGGCCGCCGGCCTCGTTGGTGAAGAACGCGTAGCGCTGGCGCCCGGGGGTCAGGCCGACGACGTCCACCGGCACCAGCGTCTCCAGCGCCTCGGCAGCGGCGTCGCCCTCCAGGCGCAGCTGGCCCATGTGCGAGACGTCGAACAGCGCCGCCGACTCGCGGCACTGCCGGTGCTCGGCCATCAGGCCGGCCGGGTACTGCACCGGCATGGCATAGCCGGCGAAAGGCACCATGCGGGCGCCGAGTTCGAGGTGCAGCGCGTGCAGCGGGGTGTGGAGCAGGGCCTGGGGCTGGGCGGTGTCGGGCATGCGGGCGGACCGAATCGAGGGCAGAGCGCGCTCACCGAAGGGCCGGCAGCCCCATGATGAACCCGTGGCCCTCGCTGTCCGCTTTACCTGAGAGATTCGGCCACCGCCGGCCGGTGCGCCTTGCCCCTTCGGTGGGTTGCCGCCGAGGGCAACCTCTCTCCAGTGAGGTGGGAGCCAGTCCTTTTGCCTGAGCGTTGTGCAGCGCCTTCGGCGGCCTCGCGCACCGTGCGGTGCCTCGGCTCTCTCCTGACGCGGCCAGTGTATCAGCGGCTGGCATCATCGGCGCCCATGAGCACGCCCGAGCCCGACCTCGCCGCCGCCTTCGCCGCGCTGATGGACCGCCACCGCTCCATCCGCGCCTACCGGCCCGACCCGCTGCCCGATGGCCTGGCCGACGCCGTGCTCGTGCAGGCGCTGCAGGGGGGCAGTTCCAGCGGCAACCTCAACCTCGTCTCGGTGGTGAAGACGCAGGACGCTGCCCGACGCCAGGCCCTTTGGGCGCTGCACGGCGAGCAGGACATGATCCTGCAGGCGCCGCTGGTGCTGACCTTCTGCGCCGACAGCCACCGCACGCGCGCCTGGCTGGCGCAGCGCGACGCCCGGCTGGGCTTTGCCGACCTGGTGAGCTGGCACACCGCCGCCTTCGACGCCATGCTGCTGGCGCAGACCGCGGCGCTGGCCTTCGAGAGCCACGGCCTGGGCATCTGCTACATGGGCACGACGCTGTTCGCGATGCGCGGCATCGCCGACCTGCTGGAACTGCCCGACAACGTGCTGCCCGTGACCAGCCTGGTGGTGGGCTGGCCCGACGAGGCGCCGCCGCAGCGCGACCGCCTGCCCGCCACGGCCTGGATCCACCACGAGCGCTACGCCCGGCCCACGCCCGAGCGCATCGACGCCGACTTCGCCGGGCGCGAGCTGCGCGGCCGCCAGCGCTACCTGGACAGCAGCCCCCGCATGGCGGCGCTGTGGCAGGAGCACGGCATCGGCTCGCTGGCGCAGTACTACACCAGCCCGATCAAGTACGACCCCGACCGCTTCGCAGGCTTCTCGGCCGACATCGAGACGCTGCTTTCCGAGCGCGGCTGGCGCCGCAGCCCCGGAGCCTGAGCATGGACGCGACCGACGACGCCACGCTGCGCCGCATCCTGCGCGAGTGCCGCACCATCGCGGTGGTCGGCCTGTCGGCCGACTGGAACCGGCCCAGCTACTTCGCCGCCAGCTACCTGCAGGGCAAGGGCTACCGCATCGTGCCGGTCAACCCCAAGGCCGAGACGATCCTTGGCGAGCGCTGCTACGGCAGGCTGGAGGACATTCCCTTCGCGGTGGACATGGTCGACGTGTTCCGCAGGCCCGCCGACGTGCCGCCCATCGCCGCCAGCGCCGTGGCCATCGGCGCGAAGTGCCTGTGGCAGCAGCTGGGCGTGGCCAATGCCGAAGCCGACGCCACGGCGCGCGCCGCGGGGCTGGACTCGGTGATGGACCGCTGCGTGAAGATCGAGCACGCGCGCCTGTTCGGCGGGCTGCACTGGGCGGGCGTCAACACCGGCGTGATCAGCGCCCGGCGCAGGGCCGCGTGAGGGCGCCGCGATGAGCCAGCGCCGCTTCCACCCCGAGACCCTGGCCATCCACGCCGGCCAGGTGCCCGACCGCGAGACCGGCGCCCGCGCGCTGCCCATCTACCAGACCACCAGCTTCGTGTTCGACAGCGCCGAGCACGCGGCGCAGCTCTTCAACCTGCAGACCTTCGGCAACGTGTACTCCCGCCTGTCCAACCCCACGGTGGCGGCGCTGGAGGAGCGGGTGGCCGCGCTCGAGGGCGGCCGCGCGGCGGTGGCCTGCGCCAGCGGCATGGCGGCCGAGGCCATGGCCTTGATGACGCTGCTGCAGGCCGGCGACCACGTGGTGGCGGCCGGCGCGCTGTACGGTGGCAGCGTGACCATGCTGGCCGTGAACCTGGCCAAGTTCGGCATCGAGACCACGTTCGTCGACGCCACCCGGCCCGAGGCCTGGGCCGCCGCCGTGCGGCCCAACACCCGCGCCTTCTTCGCCGAGAGCCTGGGCAACCCCAGCCTGGTGGTGCTGGACATCGCCGCCGTGGCCGACGTGGCGCACGCGCATGGCATGCCGCTCATCGTGGACAACACCGTGCCCAGCCCGGCGCTGTGCAACCCCATCGCCTTCGGCGCCGACATCGTGGTGCACAGCGCCACCAAGTACCTGGGCGGGCACGGCACCACGCTGGCCGGCGTGGTGGTGGAAAGCGGCCGCTTCCCCTGGGACAACGGCAAGTTCCCGGGCATGACCGAGCCCAGCCCGGGCTACCACGGCGTGAAGTTCTTCGAGACCTTTGGCGACTTCGGATTCAGCATGCGCTGCCGCATGGAGACGCTGCGCGTCTACGGCGCCGCGCTCAGCCCGATGAGCGCCTGGCAGGTGCTGCAGGGCGTGGAGACGCTGCCGCTGCGCATGGAGCGCCACAGCGCCAACGCGCTGGCGGTGGCCACCTTCCTGCAGGCCGACCCGCGCGTGAGCTTCGTCAACTACCCCGGCCTGCCCGGCCACCCGCAGCACGCGCTGCTGCGGCGGCAGATGAAGGCCGCCTCGGGGCTTCTGGCCTTCGGGGTGAAGGGCGGCGCCAAGGCCGGCGTCCGCTTCATCGAGGCGGCGCAGTTCATGAGCCACCTCGTCAACATCGGCGACACCCGCACGCTGGTCAGCCACCCGGCGAGCACCACGCACCGGCAACTCGGCCCCGAGCAGCAACTCGCGGCGGGCGTCACGCCCGAGATGGTGCGCCTGTCGGTGGGCCTGGAGCACATCGACGACATCCTCTGGGACATCGACCAGGCGCTGGCGGCGGCCAGCGGCTGAGCGCCTCGCCGCGCCGGACTGCCTACGCCACGACGACGGGCCGCTCGGGAGCCCATGTGCCGGGCGCAGCCCGGCCCTGGGGGCTCAGAAGAAGGCCATCGTCCGCACCTCGATGCTCTCCCGCTTCGGCGCGTCGGGCGGCGTGTGCGGATCCTCGAAGGCGCTGTGGCCCATGAAGCGGGCGCGGCCGTCGGTCTCGCTGTCGTAGGTCTTCAGCAGCAGCGCGTCGCTGGCCTCCATCTGCGGGAAGTAGACCCAGCGGTGCTTCGGCGAGTACCGCATCACGTAGATCTCGCCGGTGCGCTCGCGGTACTTCAGGTCCATGCGCAGCATGTCGCCCTCGTCGTGCGTGGTGGCGTCGATCATCGCCAGCGGCAGTTCCTCGACGCGTCGGTACAGCGGCTTCCACACGTTGTAGAAGGCCACGCGGCGCTGCAGGAGTTCGTCGGCGTCGCCGGGCACGATGTCGCGCACGCGCTGTGGGCCGCTCTTCACCGTGTAGTCGCTGTGCACCAGCAGCACGGCGGGGCGCTGCACGGTCGTCTGCTGCTTCAGGTCGGCCGGCAGGCGCTTGCGGATCGTGTGGTCGAACACCTCGACCCGCCTCGCGCCGGTGTGCCGCTTCACGAAGTCGACGACCTGCTCATAGAACACCCGCTTGATCGAGTCGTCGTCCT
>JBILSW010000216.1:0-5552 GCA_044371895.1 Rubrivivax sp. | reverse complement strand
CGTGAACTGCTGGTCGTCGTCCTGCTTGACGACGATGCTGCCGCGCGTGCCGCGGAAGTTGGGCCCCTGGACCTGCTCGACGCCCATGAACGTGAGGGTGTAGCCGGCCAGCTGGGCCTGGTCGCCGACGTTCATGCGCACGTCGAGCTCGCGCTCGTAGTTCACGACCATCGTGATGCCCGCCACGCCCACGGCCAGGCCCAGGTGCGCCAGGTGCATGCCCCAGAAGGCCCGCGGCAGCGTGGCCAGCTGCCGCGGCGACTTCACTCGCTCGCGGAAGGCCACCACGACGGTCAGCGCGATCCAGGCCGCGAGCGCCAGGCCCAGCACGGCCCAGGGCTCGTAGCCGTCGAGCGTGAGCGGCAGCAGCAGCCCGGTGGCGGCCGCCATGCCCAGCGCCCACTTCAGGCGCACGACGATGTCGGGCACGCTGTCGCCCTTCCAGCGCAGCAGCGGGCCCACGCCCATCAGGAACAGTGCCGGCGCGATGAGCGGCACGAACACGGCGTTGAAGTACGGCGGGCCCACCGACAGCTTGCCCAGCCCCAAGGCGTCGACGAACAGCGGGTACAGCGTGCCCAGCAGCACCGCAGCCACCGAGGCCATCAGCACCACGTTGTTGGCCAGCAGCAGCGACTCGCGCGAGAACCAGGTGAAGGCGCCGCCGGCGATCATGCGCGGCGCGCGCCACGCGAACAGCGCCAGTGAGCCGCCGACGACCACGACCATGAAGCCCAGGATGTACGCGCCGCGCTCGGGGTCGACCGCGAAGGCGTGCACCGACGACAGCACGCCGGAGCGCACGAGGAAGGTGCCGAGCAGCGACAGCGAGAACGTCATCAGCGCCAGCAGCACCGTCCAGGCCTTGAAGGCGCCGCGCTTCTCGGCCACGGCCAGCGAGTGGATCAAGGCCGTGCCGGCCAGCCAGGGCATGAACGAGGCGTTCTCCACCGGGTCCCAGAACCACCAGCCGCCCCAGCCCAGCTCGCGGTAGGCCCACCAGCTGCCCAGCGCCACGCCAAAGGTGAGGAAGGCCCAGGCCACCGTGGCCCAGGGCCGCGACCAGCGGGCCCAGGCTGCGTCGAGCCGCCCCGACAGCAGCGCCGCCACCGCGAAGGCGAACGCCACCGCGAAGCCGACGTAGCCCATGTACAGCATCGGCGGGTGGATGATCATTCCCCAGTCCTGCAGCAGCGGATTGAGGTCGCTGCCCTCGGCGGGGCCCGGGAACTGGCGCAGAAACGGGCTCGAGGTGAACAGCAGCAGCGACAGGAAACCCACCGAGACGAGCCCCATCACGCCGAGCACGCGCGCCACCATCTCCAGCGGCAGCGCGCGTGAGAAAGCCGCCACCGCCACCGTCCAGGTGGCCAGGATGAGCGACCAGAACAGCAGCGACCCCTCGTGCGAGCCCCAGGTGGCCGTGACGCGGTAGAAGGCCGGCAGCTCGGTGTACGAGTTGCGGGCCACGTTGACGACGGTGAAGTCGTGGGTCAGGAAGGCGTGCACCAGGCACAGGTAGGCCACCAGCGTGAACGTGAACTGGCCCCAGGCCGCCGGCCGCGCCACCGCCATCCAGGCGAGCCGGCCGCGCTGCGCGCCGGCCAGCGGCAGCACGCCCTGCACGAGCGCCAGCAGCAGCGAGACGATCAGGGCGAAAGTACCAATCTCCGGGATCATGGGTGGCTTCCTGGTTGGTCGTGCCCGCGGCACGGCCCGCGCGGGGCGCGCGGTCAGTAGGGCTTGAGCGTCTTGCCGGCCTCTTTGGCCTTTTCCAGCGCGTGGGCGGCTTCGGGCGGCATGTAGTTCTCGTCGTGCTTGGCCAGCACGCGGTCGGCCTTGAACAGGCCGTCGCTGCCGAGCTTGCCGTCGGCGACCACGCCCTTGCCTTCGGCGAACAGGTCCGGGAGGATGCCGGTGTAGACCGCCGGGATGACGCGCGCCGTGTCGGTGACGACGAAGCGCGTCGTCAGCCCGTCGGGCTCGCGCTTCACGCTGCCCTCCTGCACCAGGCCGCCGATGCGGAACACGCGGTCCACCGGCGCCTTGCCCTGGTGCACGTCGGACGGCGAGAAGAAGAACACGAGGTTGGACTGGAAGGCGTTGAGCACCAGCGCCGCGGCACCGGCCAGGGCCGACAGCGCCAGCGCGATGAGGGCCAGCCGCGCGTGACGAGGCTTCATGGCTCCACCCCTGTCGGTGCGGCGTCCCAGCGCTGCAGGCGCTCCAGCCGGCGCCGGGACTCACGGGCCGCGCGCCGCAGCACCGCCAGCTCGGCCGCCACGCACACGGCTGTCATGCCGAAGGCGCTCCACACGAAGAACCCGCGCCCGCCCATGCTCCAGAACTCAGACCAGCTCGCCCACTCCACCTCAGGCCTCCTGTGCCAGGATCTTCTGCACCCATTCTGTCTTGCGCTCGCGCTCCAGGATGATCCGCCGCGCACGCACCAGGGTCACGGCGATCGTGTACGCCCAGGCGGCCAGCGTCATGGTCAGCACGCCGGCCATCATCACGGTCGCCATGCGCGGCGCGTGCGTCACGCCGATCGACGAGCCCTGGTGCAGCGTGTTCCACCACACTACCGAGAACAGGATGATCGGGACGTTGACGACGCCGAACAGCGTGAGCAGCGCGCCCGCGCGGTCGCTGCGGCGCGTGTCCTCGATCGCCGACCACAGGGCCAGCGTGCCCAGGTACAGGAACAGCAGAATCAGCGTGGAGGTCAGGCGCGCGTCCCATACCCACCAGGTGCCCCACATCGGCTTGCCCCAAACGGCGCCGGTCCACAGGGCGACGAAGGTCAGCAGCGCGCCTGTGGGCGCCAGGGCCCGCATCATGACGAAGGCCAGGCGCGCGTTGAAGGCCAGCCCTATGGCGCCCCAGAAGGCCATCACCGCGTAGATGAACATGCCCATCCAGGCCGCGGGCACGTGGATGAAGATGATGCGGTACGCCTCGCCCTGCTGGAAGTCGGTGGGGGCCATGAAGAAACCGATGTACAGGCCGCACACCGCCAGGATGCCGGCCATCCACGCCACCCAGGGGACCACGCTGCCCGCCAGGCGGTAGAAGGTGGTTGGCGATGCGTAGTGGTAAGGGTTCATCCGAGCGAGACCTTCAGCGACGCGGCGGCGATCCACGGCGCGGAGGCGGATGACACCAGAAAGAAAGCACCCAGCAAAGACAAGTGGGCTTCAGCCCCGGTGCCGGAAAGGATGCCGCCCACCGCGCCAGCGCCGAAGATCAGCGCCGGCGTGTACAGCGGCAGCACCAGCAGCGTGATCAGCACGCCGCCGCCGCGCAGGCCCAGCGTCAGCGCCGCGCCCGCGGCGCCCAGCAGCGAGAGGATCGGCGTGCCCAGCAGCAGCGAGAGCACCAGCACGCCGATGGCCTGGGCCGGCAGGTTGAACTGCAGGCCCAGCAGCGGCGTGATCAGCAGAAGCGGCAGGCCGTACACCAGCCAGTGCGCCAGCGCCTTGCCCAGCACCAGCAGCACCACCGGCGAGGGCGACAGCAGCATCTGCTCGAGGCTGCCGTCGCGGTGGTCGTCCTCGAACAGGCGCGACAGCGACAGCAGCGAGGCCAGCGTGGCCGCCACCCACAGCACGCCCGGCCCGATGCGCTGCAGCAGCTGCGGATCGGGGCCCACGCCCAGCGGGAACAGGCTGCTGACCATGACAAAGAAGAACAGCGCCGTGAGCCAGTCGCCCCGGCGACGCGCCGCGATGGTGAGGTCGCGGTGCACCACGCCCAGCAGGAAGTGGCCCACGTTCAGTGCGCCTCCGCGGCCGCTGCATGCGCGGGCGCGGCAAGGCCCAGGTGCAGGTGTTGCAGGTCGGCACCCGCCAGGTTCATCGTCTGGTGCGTGGTGGCCACCACCAGACCGCCGGCCTGCAGGTGATCGCGGATCAGGCCCTCCACCTGGGCCACGGCGTGCACGTCGAGGCCGGTCAGCGGCTCGTCCAGGATCCACAGCCGCGCATCGGCCAGCAGCAGCGACGCCAGCGCCACGCGGCGCCGCTGCCCGAACGACAAGGCCCGGCAAGGCAGGTCGAGGCAGCGCGAAAGGCCCAGCCGCTGGAGGGTTTCGATGGCGCGCGCGGCATGGAAGGGCCGGCCGTGAAGGCCCTGGCTGAAGCGCAGGTTCTCGGCCGGCTCGAGCTCGTCCTTGATGCCGTTGGCGTGGCCCAGGTAGGCCATCTCGCGGTGGTAGGTGTCTCGGCAGCGCGCGATGGGCTCGCCGCGCCAGCACACCTGTCCGGCATCGGGGCGGCCGAGCCCAGCCAGCAGGCGCAGCAGGCTGGTCTTGCCCTGACCGTTGCCGCCTTGCACCAGCAGCAACTGCCCGGGCGAGAGCACGAACCGTACCTCCTGAAAGAGCCGCCGCTCGCCCCTGTCGCAGACGAGGTCATCGGCAGCCAGACATGGCGCCAGCGGGGAATCCATCTTCGGCAAGGGGCTTGCGTGCTGCAGGGGGAAGTGGCCCGTATCCTCGCCGCAGGCTCGGACGAAAAACGCGAAGAAGAATTCCTTCGATTCGGCGGGAGTTTAGGCGCCATCGCCGCGTCCAAGTGGCTCGGCACTGCCATGCGAAGGGCTTCCGGCCGCGCCGCATCGACACCAACCCCCTGCAGCACCCGCACCCGTGACTCCTGCCCCCTCCTCCGGACTCCCGCGCCTGGCCAAGTGGTCGATCTACGGTGTCATCGCCGCCCTCGTCGGCGTGCTCGCCTGGAGCCAGCTGCCGCGCGGCCCCTACTCCACCGACCTCGCGCGCATCGGCCAGGGCCGGCCGGCCATCGTGCTGGCCTACGACATCCAGACCATGGGCGGCATGGAGGTCATGGCCATGATGGACACCCTGCGGCCGAACTACCGTGATCGCGTTGAGTTCCTGGTCGCGGCGCTGGGGGCGCCCGAGGGCCAGGCCTTCGGCCAGCGCCACCGGGCCGTCAGTGGCACGGTGGTGCTGTTCTCGGAGGCTGGCATCCCGGTGCGCACGCTGCACGGCCCGGCCAACGCGGCCGAGCTGCAGCAGGCGCTCGAGGGCCTGCTGGCGCACGGCATGCCGCGATAGATGGATGGGCCAGGCCGCTGCATCATGCGGCCGCCCCGCGCGAGCTCCCGGGAAGGCGCTCGCGCACGCGGATCAAGCCCTTTCCCCAAGGCCCGCATCAGCATGAGCAGGATGTCGGCGACAGCCCGCTTCAGTGCCAGGCTCCCGAAGCTCCTGGCGGTGTTCACCCTCGTTGGCTTCGGCACGCCATGGGCATACGCGAACGCCGCTGGCGCTGGCGCGGCGCCCGGGCCCGACCTGCGCGCGACGGTTGAACGGATGGCCACCGAGCGAAAGACGCTCTGTGGCTCAGGGACGTTGCTCCAGCAGCGAGAGATCGACGAGATCACGACGGGGGAAAGCGCGGCGGGGCGAGACGCCATGGCCCAGGTGATCCGCGAGTTGTCGACCGGTCAGCCGGTGGAGCGAGCCGCAGCGGCTGCGCTCATGTCTCAGCGGGCCCTGCCGCCTTCGAGGCTTCGCTGCGACCCAG
>JBILSW010000215.1:0-5574 GCA_044371895.1 Rubrivivax sp. | reverse complement strand
GCGGCGATGTTCCCGTTGCGCATGACCGGCGCTCGCCATGGCTACTCGGCCGGCGACATCCTCATCTTCCTGGCCCTGCTGGCACTCGGCCCGGCGCCTGCGGCGGTGGTGGCCGCGGGCGACGCCTTCGTGGGTTCGTGGCGCAGTTCGCGGCGCTGGACGAGCCGCCTCTTCAGCCCCGCCGCCGCGACCCTGGCGATGACGCTGGCCGGCCTGGGCTTCGAGGCCGCGCTGGCGGCGGCGCGCGCCCTCGGCCTCGAAGGCGTATCGACCCTGCTGGTGCTGGCGCTGGCGTCCGCGCTGGTCCATTGCCTGGTGAGCATGGGGCTGATGACCGGGGTGCTGCAGCTCAAGCGCGGCGAGCCGTTCTGGCAGCCCGGCCTGATGCTGGGCGGCTACCGCTGGGTGGGCCTGGCCTATGGCGGCAGTGCCGTGATGGCGGCGCTGCTCTTCGTGACCTGGCGCGACCACGGTGCCCCGGCGCTGTGGGTGATGTTGCCCCTGCTGGCCCTGCTGCTGGCGACCCTGCACGGCTACTTCCGCCAGCAGCAGGCGAACGAGCGGCTCGAGGCCGCCGGCGCCGAGGCTCGCGCACGCGAGGCGCAGGCGCTGGCCCGCGAGGCCGCCGCGGCCGAGTCGCACCTGCGCGAGCTCGAGCGCAGCGAGCGCCGATTCCACAGCGCCTTCACCCACGCCGGCATCGGCATGGCGCTGGTGGGCTTCGATGGCCGCGTCGTGCAGGCCAACCCGGCGTTGGGCCTGCTGGTGGGCCGAGATGCCGCTGCGCTGGCCGGCCAGCCCTTCGCCGCCCTGGTGCACCCCGAGGAGCGCGCCGGCGTCGAGCGGGCGCTGGGCCTCGTTCCCGGCAGCGAGTTCCAGGCCTTCGCGCGCGAGTTGCGCTGCCTGCACGCCGCCGGCGGAAGCGTGTGGCTGGCGCTGCACGCGAGCTTCTTCACCGAGCCTGGCGCCGCCGAGCCCTGCCTCATCGTGCAGGCCCATGACGTGGGCATGCGCCGCGCCGCCGAGGCCGACCTGCTGCACCTGGCCTTCCACGACGCGCTCACGGGCGTGGCCAACCGGCGCCGCTTCCTCGGGTGCCTGGACAGCGCCGTGGCGCGCAGCCGTGCCGACCCGCGCCACGCCTGGGCTGTCATGTTCATCGACTTCGACCGCTTCAAGCAGGTCAACGACAGCCTGGGCCACGAGGCGGGCGACGAGCTGCTGCAGCAGGTGGCGCGCCGCGTGCAGGAGCGGCTTCGCCCGGCCGACACCGTGGCCCGGCTGGGAGGCGACGAGTTCGCCATCCTGGTGGACAGGATCGGCCACGAACGCGACGCCGTGCAGCTGGCCGAGCGCTTGATGGAGGCTCTGAGCGCGCCGTTCCTCGTGGCCGGCCGGTCGCTCGACTGCAGCGCCAGCATCGGCATCACCTTCAGCGCCTTCGGCTACAACACCGCCGACGCCGTACTGCGCGACGCCGATGCCGCCATGTACCGCGCCAAGGCCGAGGGCCGATCGCGCTACGCGCTGTTCGACGGCGCGCTGCATGCGGCGGTGTCGGAGCGTCTGCGCCTGGAAGGCGAGCTGCGCGACGCCGTGGCGGCCGAACAGCTCTCGGTGGTGTACCAGCCGATGTTCCAGCTCGGACCCGACCGCCGCACCCACCGGCTGCTGGGCTTCGAGGCCTTGCTGCGCTGGCGCGGTGCCGACGGCTCGCCGCGCGAGCCCGGGCAGTTCCTGCCGGTGGCCGAGGAGGCCGGGCTGATGCGCAGCGTGACCGACTTCGTGCTGCACTGCGCCTGCCGCCAGGTGGTGCAGTGGCAGCGCACTTCGCCTGGGCTGGCCGAACTCGGGCTGAGCGTGAACCTGGGCACACAGGACCTGCGCCAGCCCGACCTCGTGGCGCGGGTCTCGCGTGCGCTGGTCGAGTCGGGCCTGAAGTCGCAGCTCCTGACGCTGGAATTCACCGAGGGCAGCCTCCTGGACGCGCCGGCGCTGCCGGCTGCAGCGGCGCACGAGACCCTGCTGGGGCTGCGCGCCCTGGGCGTGCAGCTGGCAGTGGACGACTTCGGCACCGGCTACACCAGCCTGTCGCGGCTGTCCCGGCTGCCCATAGACAGCCTGAAGATCGACCGCAGCTTCGTGCGCGGGCTGCACGGCAGCGACGCTGAGCAGGCCGAGGTCGTGGTCGCGGCGATCGTGCAGCTGGGCGGCACACTGCGCAAGGCCGTGATGGCCAAGGGCATCGAGAATGCCGAGCAGGTGGAGCGCCTGCGCGGCCTGGGCTGCGAGCTCGGCCAGGGCTTCCACCTCGCGTCGCCGCTGGCGGCGGGCGACGCCGACGACTGGCTCGCGGCGCGCAGGGCGGAGCTGCACTGAGCGCCCCGCGCCGCGGGGGCTTCAGCGCCGGGCGGCGTTCATCACCGCCATGCCGGCCACGGCCATCACCCCGCCCACCAGCAGCGAGGGCTGCAGCGGCTCGCCCAGCAACAGCGCCGAACTGGCCACCCCGAACACCGGCACCAGGCTGATGTAGGCCGCGGCCCCGCCGGCGCCCAGCGCGGCCACGCCGTCGAAGTACCAGGCGTAGGCCAGCACCGTGGCCCCGGCGGCCAGGAACACCAGCGCCGCCCACACCAGCGGCGGCGCGTGCAGCGGCGCGGCCAGCGCCGTCGGCCCCTCCATCGCCAGCGCCGCGCCCAGCAGCAGCGCCGTGCCCGCGCCCGCGGTGACGGTGGTGGTGGTGAGGGTGTCGATGCCGGCCAGCAGCCGCCGGCCCATCAGCGTGTAGCCCACCCAGCAGGCCACGCAGCCCAGCAGCAGCCACTCGCCCAGCCCCAGGGCGCCGCCGAACAGCCGCCAGGGCTCGCCCCGCGTCAGTACCGTGGCCGCGCCCAGCACCGCCAGCGCCATGCCGGTGGCGATGCGTGCGTTCAGCCGCTCGCCAAACAGCCAGGCCGCAATCAGCGTGGTGAACACCGGGTTGACGGTGACGATCAGCGCCGCGCGGCTGGCCGGCACGTGCTGCAGGCCCCACATGAAGAAGGCCGTGTAGCCGAACACGCCCACCGCCCCGGCGGCCGCCAGGCCCAGCCACTGCCGCCGCGACAAGGCCGCCAGCGGCGCGAGCCCGCGCCGCGCCAGCCGCCACCACAGCGCGAACAGCAGCAGCGCCAGCACGAAGCGCCAGGCGCCGCCGCTCAGCGGCGGCAGACCCTGCACCAGCACGCGCCCGGCCGGCCACGAGGCGCCCCACAGCGCCGCCATGCCCAGCAGCTTGAGGTGCACGCCGGCCGCGGCCGGCGTGCGCAGCGCGCTCAGCGCACCAGCAGCACCGGCGTGCCGCAGTGCGCCAGCACCTTGGTGGCCACCGAGCCGAGCACCAGGTTCTTCAGCGTGCCGTGGCCGTGCGAGCCCATCACGACGAGGTCGAACCGGCCCTTGGTGGCGGTGTCGGCGATCACGTCGGCCGCCGGGCCGACCTTGCCCACGAACTCGGCCTTGATGCCCTGCTTGCCGAAGAAGCTGCGGATGGGCTTGAACACCTTGTCGGCGCTCTCGTCGTAGTAGCCCTTCAGCGTGGCCTTGTCGAGCACTGCGGCGGCGCGCGGCGGCACGGCCGCCACGGCCGTGATCACCGTGTACTGGTGCTGCCCGCCGAGCCAGTCGTCGTGCGCGGCCAGGTAGGCCAGCATCTTCTTGGTGAACGAACTGCCATCGGCGGCGACGAGGATCTTCATGGGGCCTTCTCCTGCTGGGGATCGCGGGTGTGCGTCCAGGGCCCGGAGTGTCGCATCGGCGCGCCACCCGGCCGCTTGACCCTGCTCAGACCGAGACCGCCTTCAAGGCGTCGAAGCCCGCATCCTCGCCCTTCTTCGCCAGGCCGCGGGCCTGGCTGAGCACGCGCGCGGGGGCGCGGCCCGCGCGCGCCACGGTGTAGTCGTGGCGGCAGTGCAGGTGGCCGTGCAGCCACAGGTCGGCGCGCGGGATCAGGTCGTCGTCGGCGTTGCAGAAGCTGGCGGTGCCGGGCTGTGGGCCGTAGCGCGGGTCGGCGCTCCTCAGGCTGGGCGCGAAGTGCGTGATGACCACGGTGCGGTCGACGCCCGGTGCCGGCCGTTCGAGCTGGCCGGTCAGCCAGTCGCGGCAGCGCAGGCCTTCCTCGCGCACGGCGGCGGCGTCGAAGGGGCGGCCGTGGCGCGTGGCCTTCATCACGCGCTGGAAGTAGGCCGCAGCGCGCTCGGCGCGCGGGCGCAGCGCGGCGCCGAACAGGTCGAAGTCGCTCCAGCGCGTGGTGCCCAGGAAGCGCATCACGCGGCCATCGGCGGCCACGTGGCGGTGCTCGCCGCGCTCGAGGAACACGAAGCCCAGCTGCTCGACGAAGCGGCGGAAGTCGCGCAGCGCCTCGTCGACGTCGCGGCCGTCGAACTCGTGGTTGCCCGCCACCACCAGCACCGGCACCGGCCAGCCGCGGAAGCGCTGGTAGCCGGCCCAGGTGCTGTCAATGTCACCCGCCAGCACCAGCAGCTCGGCGCCGGGTGCGGGCTCGGGATCGAATGCCTCGGTCTCGAGGTGGAGGTCGGACAGCAGCTGCAGCTTCACGCGGCCGATGCTGCCACTGCGCCGCCGCCTTGACGCGGGCGGTCAGAGCTTCTCGAGCCGCGCCTCGATCTGCTCCTTGGTGGCGGGCAGCGCGGCCGGCAGCTTGCTCTCGAGCTGCCGGAACAGCTCGGCGTGCAGCACAAGTTCCTGCTGCCAGGCGGCCTTGTCGATGCCGATCGCGGCCGCGAACTGCTCGCGCGTGAAGGCCAGCCCGTCCCAGCGCAGGTCCTCGAAGCGCGGGCTGGTGCCGAAGACGTTCTCGGCGCCCTGCGCCGTGCCCTCGATGCGGCCGACCAGCCACTCCAGCACGCGCATGTTCTCGCCGTAGCCCGGCCAGACGAACCTGCCGTCGGCGCCCTTGCGGAACCAGTTGACGCAGTAGATCTTCGGCAGCGTCGCGCCGCCGGCAGCGAGCTTCTCGCCCAGGTTGAGCCAGTGCTGCACGTAGTCGGCCATGTGGTAGCCCACGAAGGGCAGCATGGCGAAGGGGTCGCGGCGCACGGCGCCGTTGCCGCCGGCCATCGCGGCCGTGGTCTCGCTGCCCATGGTGGCGGCCATGTACACGCCCTCGACCCAGCTGCGAGCCTCGGTCACCAGCGGCACGGTGGTGCTGCGGCGGCCGCCGAAGATGAAGGCGTCGATGGCCACGCCCTCGGGGTTGTCCCACTCGGGGTCGAGCACCGGGTTGGCGGTGGCCGCCACGGTGAAGCGGGCGTTGGGGTGCGCGGCCTTGGCGCCCGTCTCCTTGGCGAGGGCCGGCGTCCAGTCGCGGCCCTGCCAGTCGACCAGGTGCGCCGGGGGCTGCTCGGTCATGCCCTCCCACCAGACATCGCCGTCGTCGGTGAGCGCCACGTTCGTGAAGATCGTGTCGCTCTTCAGCGAGGCCATGCAGTTGGGGTTGGTGTGGTCGTTGGTGCCCGGCGCCACGCCGAAGTAGCCGGCCTCGGGGTTGATGGCGTACAGGCGGCCGTCGGC
>JBILSW010000214.1:0-5578 GCA_044371895.1 Rubrivivax sp. | reverse complement strand
GCGTTGGTCTTGGCCATCTGCAAGAGGCTCAGCAAGCCCTCCTGCATGCGCGCGCCGCCAGTGGCCGTGAAGCTGACGAACGGCACCTTCTGCTCCACCGCCGCCTCGACGCCGCGCGTGAAGCGCTCGCCGACCACGCTGCCCATGCTGCCGCCCATGAACTCGAACTCGAAGCAGGCCGCCACCACCGGCACGCTCATCACGGCGCCGCCCAGCACCACCAGCGCGTCGGTCTCGCCGGTGAGCTCCAGCGCGGCCTTCAGGCGCTGGGGGTACTTCTTGCTGTCCTTGAACTTCAGCGCGTCCACCGGCAGCACCTCCTGCCCGATCTCCCAGCGGCCCTCGGGGTCGAGGAAGGCGTCCAGCCGCTGGCGCGCGCCGATGCGGTGGTGGTGGTCGCACTTGGGGCAGACGTTGAGGTTGCCCTCGAGGTCGGTCTTGTAGAGCACCGTCTCGCAGGCCGGGCACTTGATCCACAGGCCCTCGGGCACGGCGCGGCGCTCGGCCGGGTCGGTGGGCTGGATCTTGGGCGGCAGCAGTTTCTCGAGCCAGCTCATGGGGGACAGCTCCTGTTCAGACGCGGATCATGCATCCAGGGCGGCGCGGATCTCGGCCATGAAGGCCCGCGCGGCGAGGGGCGCATTCTGGCGGGTTTCGGATTCGATCAGCTGGATCAGCCGCGAGCCGATCACCACCGCGTCGGACACCGCCGCCACCGCGCGGGCGCTGGCGGCGTCGCGGATGCCGAAGCCCACTCCCACCGGCACGCTGACGTGGGCGCGGATCCGCGGCACCATCGCGGCCACCGCGGCGGTGTCGAGATGGCCGGCCCCGGTGACGCCCTTCAGCGACACGTAGTAGACATAGCCGCTGGCGAGGAGGCCGACCTGCGCCATGCGCTCGTCGGTGCTGGTGGGAGCGAGCAGGAAGATGAGGTCGAGGCCGGCCTCGCGCAGGCGGGCCGAGAAGGCCTCGCACTCCTCGGGCGGGTAGTCGACGATCAGCAGGCCGTCGACGCCGGCCTCGGCCGCGGCGCGCACGAAGGCGCTGTCCTCGCCAGGATGGCCGTGCTTCTGGTCGTAGCGCTCCACGGGGTTGGCGTAGCCCATCAGCACCACCGGCGTGGCCTGGTTGCCGCGGCGGAACTCGCGCACCATGGCCAGCACCTGGGGCACGCCGATGCCGCGCGCCAGGGCGCGTTCGCTGGCCTTCTGGATGACTGGGCCGTCGGCCATGGGGTCGGAGAAGGGCACGCCGAGCTCGATGATGTCGGCGCCGCCCTCGGCCAGGGCCTGCATGATCTGCGGCGTGGCGTCGGCGAACGGGTCGCCGGCCGTCACGTAGGGGATCAGGGCCTTGCGGCCCTGGGCCTTCAGAGAGGCCAGCGTCTTCGCGATGCGGCTCATTGCGGCCTCCGCAGGGCCGCCCCAAGGCGGCCGCACGCCCCCTCGGGGGGCAGCGAGCGATAGCGAGTGTGGGGGCTCATTGCTTCACGCTCTGGCCACGGCAGGACGGCCGGCAGTAGAACTCGGCGCCGGTCAGGTCGGCCACGGTGCCGATGTCCTTGTCGCCGCGGCCGCTGAGGTTGACGAGCAGGTGCTGGTCGGGGCGCATCGTGGCGGCCATCTTCATGGCGTGGGCCACGGCGTGGCTGCTCTCCAGCGCCGGGATGATGCCCTCGGTGCGGCACAGGCGGTGGAAGGCCTCCAGCGCCTCGGCATCGGTGACGCCCACGTACTCGGCCCGGCCGATGTCCTTCAGGTAGGCGTGCTCGGGGCCGACGCCGGGGTAGTCGAGGCCGGCGCTGATGCTGTGCGTCTCGGTGATCTGGCCGTTGTCGTCCTGCAGCAGGTAGGTGCGGTTGCCGTGCAGCACGCCCGGCGTGCCGGCCGACAGGCTGGCCGCATGGCGGCCACTGGCCAGACCCTGCCCCGCCGCCTCCACGCCCACCAGGCGCGTGCCCTCGTGCGCGATGTAGGGGTAGAAGATGCCCATCGCGTTGCTGCCGCCGCCCACGCACGCGAGCACCGCGTCGGGCTGGCGGCCGACCTGGCGCTGCATCTGCTCGATGCACTCGTCGCCGATGACGCGCTGGAAATCGCGCACCATCATCGGGTAGGGGTGCGGGCCGGCCACGGTGCCGATGATGTAAAACGTGTTCTCGACGTTGGTCACCCAGTCGCGCAGGGCCTCGTTGAGTGCGTCCTTCAGCGTCCGGCTGCCGCTTTCCACCGGCACCACGCGGGCACCCAGGAGGTGCATGCGGTAAACGTTGGGGCTCTGGCGCTTGACGTCCTCCGAGCCCATGTAGACCACGCACTCCATGCCGTAGCGGGCACAGATGGTGGCCGTGGCCACGCCGTGCTGGCCGGCGCCGGTCTCGGCGATGACGCGCGGCTTGCCCATTCGGCGCGCCAGCAGCGCCTGGCCGATGGTGTTGTTGACCTTGTGCGCGCCGGTGTGGTTGAGGTCCTCGCGCTTGAGGTGGATCTGCGCTCCGCCAAGCTCGCGGCTCAGGCGCGCGGCGTGGTAGATCGGGCTCGGCCGGCCGACGAAATGCGCCAGCTCGTGCCGGAACTCGGCCACGAACTCGGGGTCCTCGCGGTACTTCGCATAGGCCGCCTCTAGCTCGGCCAGAGCATGGATGAGGGTCTCGGCGACGAAGGTTCCGCCGTAGAAGCTGGGCTGGCCGTTGGGCCCGGCCACGGGGCCGAAGTGCCCGCGCGCGTCGGGCTGGTGGTATTCGAACATGATGCGGATGGATCCTCTAGGGGGCGGCTTCGGCGGTGCGGGGGTCGGCCTCGAGGGCGTCTGCGTCTCTCACCGCCTGGCAGAACCGGCGCATCAGGCCGGCGTCCTTCACGCCCTTGGCCTGCTCCACGCCGGAGCTCACGTCAACGGCCCAGGGCCGGACAAGCCGCACGCCATCGGTCACATTGGCAGGACTCAACCCACCAGACAAAACGACCGGAGCGGGCACGTTGCGTGGAACGAGTGACCAATCGAAGACCTTTCCACCGCCGCCGAAGCCCTCGACGAAGGCGTCGAGCAGCAAGGCCTGCGCGCTGGCGTAGCGCGCAGCACAGTCTAGCAAATCGACCTCGGCCGCCGAGCCCCTGGCGCCCATGCGCACGGCGCGCAGGTAGGGCCTTGCCGCGGCTTCGCACTCAGCGGGCGTCTCGTCGCCGTGGAACTGCAGCACCGCCTCGGGCACAGCCTCGATGCCGGCGGCCACCTCGGCCGGCGTGGCGTTGACGAACAGCAGCACCGGCGTCACGAAGGGTGGCAGGCGCCGTGCCAGCTCGCGCGCCCGGGCCGGCGTCACCGCGCGCGGGCTCGCGGGGTAGAGGTTGAAGCCCAGCGCGTCTGCGCCGGCGGCACAGGCGGCGTCGACGTCGGCCTCGCGCGTGAAGCCGCAGATCTTGATGCGGGTGCGATGCATGGAACGGGCTAGCTCAGCAGCCACGGCGCCGCGGCGGCGCCTTCGGGAATGCCCAGCCCGGCATCGTAGTACGGCCCCAGGAAGGTCAGCCCCTCGGCGCCGAAGGTGGGCGCGGCGGCATCGCGGTCGCGCGCGGCCAGCACCTCCGCCACCCAGCCCGGCGGGCGCCGGCCGCTGCCCACCATCAGCAGACATCCCATCAGGTTGCGCACCATGTGGTGCAGGAAGGCGCTGCCGTCGAAATCGAAGGTCCAGTAGCCGGCCATGGGTACGCCGGTGAAGGCGATGTCGATGCGATGCAGCGTCTTCACCGGGGTCGGCGACTGGCATTCGCTGGAGCGGAACGAGCTGAAGTCGTGCGTGCCGACCACATGCGCGGCGGCCTCGCGCAGCGCCGCCGCGTCCAGCGGCCGGAAGGTCCAGCCCACGAGCCCGGCATCCAGCGCCGGCCGCACGGCCGACTCGCGCAGCCAGTAGCGGTAGCGCCGGCCGCGCGCGCTGTTGCGAGCGTGGAAGTGCCCACTCACTGGCAGGGCCCACTGCACTGCGATGTCGGGCGGGAGGAAACGGTTGGTGCCGCGCACCCACGAGAAGGGCTCGCGGGCTGCTGGCGTGTCGACGTGCACCACCTGGTTCAGCGCGTGCACGCCCGCGTCCGTACGGCCGGCGCAGACGGTGCGCGCCGGCAGCGCCAGGAAGGATTCGAGCGCCTGCTCCAGCGCATCCTGGACGGTGTGGCCGCCGGGCTGGCTCTGCCAGCCCCGGTAGGCGCCCCCGCGGTAGCTGACGCCCAGCGCCATGCGGGCCGGACGCGCCGGCATCGAGGGCCCGCTCAGCCGAGCTTCTCGAGCATGCCCTGGGCCTTGGACTTCAGCGCCCCCTCGGCCTTGGACACCACTTCTTCGAGCAGGTCACGGGCCCCTTCGTGGTCGCCGATCTGGCGGAACTCCTCGGCCAGCTCAAGCTTGCGCGCCAGCGGGCCGTTGCCCGAGGCGTCGGCCGGCGCAGCCGGGGGCTCGATGCCGAAGTCGCCGAAGTCGAGCAGGGCGCTCGCGCCAGCGTCCGCAGGTGCGGGCTCGCCCACCGCCGGCAGTTCCTCGGGCATGGCACCGAGGTCGAAGTCCAGACCCCCCGGGGGCTCCACCGGCGTCGGCGGCTTGCCGAGCGACACCGTTGGCGGCACGTCGCCCAGGTACGGGCGCTGCACCGGCGCGGTCTTGGGCTCGGGCTCCATCGAGAGCGTCGGTCCGTCTCTGTCGTAGGGCTCGGCCAGATCGGCCCGCGGCGCAAGCGGCTGCGTCGACTCACCCGGCCGCAGCGGCTCGTCGCCGCCGATGTCGAGGTCGAGGTCGATGCTGTCCAGCGTCGCATCGGGCGCCGGCTCGAAGGCCAGCGGCTGCGCCGGCGCCGTGTGCGGCACCGTCGGCGGGCCCAGGGGCTCCATGGGCAGCGTGGCGTCGCTGGGCGCGGTGTCGGGCTTGCCGCCGGGCTGGTACAGCGGGTTGTCGGGATCGATGGTGCGACCGAGTTCCTGCGCCTTCGTCCATTCGTCGCCCTCGCCCCGCGTCAGGCTGAACAGCTGCGTGGCGAGCAATTCGAAGCCCTTGACGTCGCGGCGCTTGGCGTAGACCTCCAGCAGCTTGCTGCGAATGGCCATGCGCTCGGGGCTTGAGCGCATCGCTTCCTTGAGGATCTCCTCGGCCTGCAGGTCGCGGCCATAGGCCAGGTAGACATCGGCCTCGGCCACGGGATCGACGTCGCCGATGGCGTCGAGCTGGCTCAGCGAGTAGCTCATCGACGAGGAGTTGCCGGTGCTGGTGGCGCCACCCTCCCGGGTGTCGATGCGCTGGCCTCCGCTGGCTCCGAAGAAGCTGTCGGGCTGCAGCCGGCTCTCGAGGAAAGAAGTCTCGCCGGCCGGCTTGCGCAGCTTGCCGCGCAGGCGATACAGAGTCAGGCCGCCCAGCAACAGCACCAGCACGCCGCCAGCCGGCAGCAGTAGCGGATTGTCGCCAAGCGATTCGAGCAGGCCACCGCTGTCGGCCTGGGCCGGCGCTGGAGCCGGCCCAGGAGCCGGCCCAGGAGCCGGCGCGGGCGGTCGAGCGGGGGCCGGCGCAGAGGCCGCCCGGGGCGGCGCCG
>JBILSW010000213.1:0-5581 GCA_044371895.1 Rubrivivax sp. | reverse complement strand
CGTGGCCTACCGCTGCCACGACGCGAAGGCCACCGTCGAGTGGTACCGGCAGCACCTGGGCATGGACTTCGTGCTCGCCATCGCCGAGGACCGCGTGCCCAGCACGCACGCGCCCGACCCGTACATGCACGTCTTCCTCGACGCTGGCGGCGGCAACGTGCTGGCCTTCTTCGAGCTGCCCAACTCGCCCGCCATGGGCCGCGACGCCAACACGCCCGAGTGGGTGCAGCACATCGCCTTCAAGGTGGGCAGCCTGGGCGAGCTGCAGGCAACGCGGCAGCGGCTGCAGGCGGCGGGCATCGAGGTCGTCGGCCCCACCGACCACGCGCTGTTCCAGAGCATCTACTTCTTCGACCCCAACGGCCACCGCATCGAGCTGGCCGCCGACACCGCCACGCCCGAGATGGCTGCGCGGCTCGACGCCGTGAAGTGGCCCATGCTGGAGGAGTGGAGCCGCACGAAGCGCGCGCCGCGCCATGCGGCGTGGATGCACGAGAAGGAGCTGGCGGGTGGCTGAGCCGACACACGACACGCCGTTCGGGCCTGGCGCTTCGACAGGCGCCGCGCGAACCGCCCTGACCCCACTCCCGTTCGGGCTGAGCTTGTCGAAGCCCTGCGCGGGCGCTTCGACAGGCTCAGCGCGAACGGGATGCCCTGCTTGCGAAGGCGCTTCGACAGGCGCCGCGCGAACCGCCCTGACCCCACTCCCGTTCGGGCTGAGCTTGTCGATGCCCTGCGCGGGCGCTTCGACAGGCTCAGCGCGAACGGGACTCCATGCTTGCGAGAGTGCTTCGACAAGCTCAGCGCGAACGGGCTCAGCTCCTCGCGAAGGCGCTTCGACGGGCGCTGCGCACACGGGCTCGGGGGCTGCGCCATGTTGAGCACCTACACCTACCCGCGCTACGCCGCACCACGCGCCCCCGAGCTGGACGCGCCGCACGAGCACCATCACGCGCGGGTGGTGGTGGTGGGTGCCGGCCCGGTGGGCCTGTGCGCGGCCATCGACCTGGCGGTGCAGGGCGTCGAGGTCACGCTGCTCGACGAGGACGACACCGTCAGCACCGGCTCGCGCGGGCTGTGCTACGCCAAGCGCACGCTCGAGCTGTTGGACCGCCTGGGCGTGGGCGACCCCGTGGTGGCCAAGGGGGTGACGTGGAACGTGGGCCGCACCTTCCACGGCCACGCCGAGGTCTTCCGCTTCGACCTGCAGCCCGAGCCCGACCACGAGCGCCCGGGCATGGTGAACCTGCAGCAGTACTGGCTCGAGCAGTACCTGGTGGAGCGGGCGCTGCAGTTGCCGAACCTGCGGCTGCGCTTCAGACACCAGGTCACGCAGGTCGAGCCACAGGCCACCGGCGCCGTGCTGCAGGTGGCCACGCCCGAGGGCGCTTTCGCGCTGCACGCCGACTGGGTGGTCGTGGCCGACGGCGCACGCAGCCCCATCCGCCGGCAGCTGGGCCTGGAGATGGAAGGCCAGGTCTTCCGCGACCGCTTCCTGATCGCCGACGTGGTGATGAAGACCGACCTGTTCCCGCCCGGCCAGGCCGAGCGCTGGTTCTGGTTCGACCCGCCCTTCCACCCCGGGCAGAGCGTGCTGCTGCACAAGGAGGCCGACGACGTCTGGCGCATCGATTTCCAGCTCGGCTGGGACGCCGACCCCGAGGCCGAGAAGCAGCCCGAGCGCGTGCTGCCGCGTGTGCGCGCGATGCTCGAGCAGGGCCTGGGCCTGACCGGGCAGCAGCAGGTGCCGGCCTTCGACCTGGAATGGGCCAGCGTCTACACCTTCCAGTGCCGCCGCATGGCGAGCTTCCGCCACGGCCGGCTGCTGTTCGTGGGCGACGCGGCGCACCAGGTCAGCCCCTTCGGCGCGCGCGGCGCCAACAGCGGCATGCAGGACGCCGACAACCTGGTCTGGAAGCTCAGGGCCGTGCTCGAAGGCCACGCCCCCGAGCGGCTGCTCGACAGCTACACGCAGGAACGCGGCGCAGCGGCCGACGAGAACATAGTCAGCAGCACGCGCGCCACCGACTTCATCACGCCCAAGAGCGGCGCCAGCCGCGCGCTGCGAGACGCCGTGCTCACGCTGGCGCGCGAGCACGCGTTCGCGCGCATGCTGGTCAACAGCGGGCGCCTGTCGGTGCCCACGCACCTGGCGCATTCGCCGCTGAACACGCCCGACTCCGAGGCCTGGGACTGCGCCGTGGCCCCGGGCTCGCCGCTGCCCGACGCGCCCGCGCGCCACGAAGGCCGCGACGGCTGGCTGCTGCGCCACACCGGCAGCGACTTCGTGCTGCTGCTGTTCGAGCCCGTGCCGGCCGGCCTGGGCGCGGCGCAGCGCGTGCTGATCGAGGCCCTGGGCGCGCTGACGCCGCCCGTGCGCACGCTGCTGGTCTGCGAGCGCGACGGCCCACCCGGGGCGCTGCCCGCCGGCACCACGCTGCTGCTGGACGTGCGCCGCCGCGTGGCCCAGCGCCTGGACGCCAGCCCCGGCAGCGCCGTGCTGCTGCGCCCCGACCAGCACCTGGCCGCGCGCTGGCGCGTGCCCACGCTCAACGCCGTGCAGGCCGCGCTGGCGCGCGCCTGCGGCCAGCCCTGAAGCCGAGCCCCCCGCATGGCCACGCCGCACCTCGTCACCACCCCGAACTTCCGGCTCGCGGGCAGCGCGCCGAAGCCGGCCTACGCGGCCGGCGATGCCTTCGTCGAGCAACTGCTGGCTGCCCACCGCGGCCTCGACGACGAAGCCAGCCAGCAGCTGAACGCCCGGCTGGTGCTGCTGCTGGCCAACCACATCGGCGACCTGGCCGTGCTCGACGCGGCGCTGGCCGCCGCGCGCGCCGGGCTGGGCGGCGCCGGACCGGAGAGAACCCCATGACGCGCGATCTGCCCACCCTGCCGACCGGCGGCTTCGGCAACCACTTCGCCAGCGAGGCCGTGCCCGGCACGCTGCCGCGGGGCCGCAACAGCCCGCAGCGCGTGGCCCACGGGCTGTATGCCGAGCAGCTGTCGGGAAGCGCCTTCACCGCGCCGCGCGCCGACAACCGCCGCAGCTGGCTGTACCGCCGCCGGCCTAGCGTGGTGACGGGCGCGCACCAGCCCTACGGGCAGCCGCTGTGGCTGTCGGGCCCCGGCGGGGACGAGGCGCCCGCGCCGCCCGACCCGCTGCGCTGGCGCCCCTTCGAGATGCCGGCCGCGGCCGAGGCGCTGGACTTCGTCGACGGCCTCGGCACCGTCTGCCGCAACGGCGACCCCGACGCGCAGGCCGGCATCGCCGTGCACGTGGTGCGCGCCAACCGCAGCATGGGCCGGCGCGCGCTGGTCAACGCCGACGGCGAGATGCTGATCGTGCCGCAGCAGGGGCGGCTGGTCGTCACCACCGAGCTCGGCGTGCTTGACGCGGCGCCGGGGCAGATCGTGCTCGTGCCGCGCGGCATGGCCTTCAAGGTGGCGTTGCCCGACGGCGAATGCCGCGCCTACGTGTGCGAGAACCACGGCGCTCCGTTCCGCCTGCCCGAGCTGGGCCCGATCGGCAGCAACGGCCTGGCCAACCCGCGCGACTTCATCGCGCCCGCCGCGGCCTTCGAGGCCGAGCCCGGCCCTTACGAGATGATCCGCCGCTTCGGCGGCCGCAGCTGGCGCTGCGTGCAGCCCGCCACGCCCTTCGACGTGGTGGCCTGGCACGGCAACCTGGTGCCGCTGCGCTACGACACCGCGCACTTCAACACCGTCGGCTCGATCAGCTTCGACCACCCCGACCCGAGCATCTTCACGGTGCTCACCAGCCCGTCGGACACGCCGGGCGTGGCCAACTGCGACTTCGTCATCTTCCCGCCGCGCTGGATGGTGGCCGAGGACACCTTCCGCCCGCCGTGGTTCCACCGCAACGTGATGAGCGAGTTCATGGGCCTGGTGCTGGGCCAGTACGACGCCAAGCCCGAGGGCTTCAGGCCCGGCGGCGCCAGTCTGCACAACGCTATGGTGCCGCACGGCCCCGATGCCGAGGCCTTCGAGCGCGCCAGCGCCGCGGCACTGCAGCCCGTGAAGCTGGCCGACACGCTGGCCTTCATGTTCGAGAGCCGCTACCGCCTGCGGCCCACGGCCTGGGCCATGCAGCCGGCGCGGCTGGACGCCGCCTACGCCGGCTGCTGGGCCGGGCTGGCCGACCGCTTCGACCCCCGGACCGAATCCGAGCCCGAGCCCCGAGCATGAACACCGCGCCCGCTTTCGTCACCGCCACCGACGCCACGCACGACCCGGCCCGCCGCAGCTGGGTGGCCTCGGCCAACGCGCCCGATACCGACTTCCCGATCCAGAACCTGCCGTATGCCCGCTTTCGCCGCCGCGCCAGCCGCGGCGACGAGCCCGAGCCCTGGCGCGTGGGGGTGGCCATCGGCGACCAGGTGCTCGACCTGCGCGTGGCGCTCGAGGTCTGCCCCTGGGAGCCCGAGGCCGCCGTGCACCTGCAGCCGCTGGCCGATGGCGACCTGGCCGCCTTCATGGCCGCCGGCCGGCCCGCCTGGCGCCTGGTGCGCGCCGCGCTCAGCGACGTGCTCGCCGAGGGCAGCCTGCGAGGCCCGTTCCTGGACGACTCGCTCGTGCCCATGGCCGATGTCGAGTACGCGCTGCCCTGCGCCATCGGCGACTACACCGACTTCTACGCCAGCATCCACCACGCCACCGCCGTGGGCCGCCTGTTCCGCCCCGACAACCCGCTGCTGCCCAACTACCAGTGGGTGCCCATCGGCTACCACGGGCGCAGCAGCAGCATCGTCGTCAGCGGGCGGGGCCTGCGCCGGCCGCTGGGGCAGATCAAGGCACCCGACGCCACGCCGCCCGTGCTGCGCGAGAGCCGTCGCGTCGATTTCGAGCTCGAGCTAGGCGCCCTCGTCGGCCCGGGCAACGCTCTGGGCGAGCGCATCGGCATCGACGACGCCGAGTCGCACCTGTTCGGCCTCGTGCTGTTCAACGACTGGAGCGCGCGCGACATCCAGCCCTGGGAGTACCAGCCGCTGGGGCCCTTCCTCAGCAAGAACTGGGGCAGCACCGTGAGCCCCTGGGTGGTGACGATGGAGGCCCTGGCGCCGTTCCGCGTGCCCTTCACGCGGCCGGCAGATCACCCGCAGCCGCTGCCCTACCTGGACAGCGCCGCGCACCGCGCGGGTGGCGCGCTGAGCATCGGGCTGGAGACCTGGCTGCAGACCGCGCGCATGCGCCAGGCCGGCTCGGCCGGCGAGCGGCTGATGGCCAGCGACACCGCCGAGGCGGCGTACTGGACGCTGTCGCAGCTGATCGCGCATCACACGGTGAACGGCTGCAACCTGCGGACCGGCGACCTGCTGGGCACCGGCACGCTCAGCGGCCCGGGGCCGGGGCAGGGCGGCTCGCTGCTGGAGCTGAGCCAGGGCGGCAAGCTGCCGCTGCAGCTGGCCAACGGCGAGACGCGCACCTTCCTGGAAGACGGCGACACGGTCATCCTGCGCGGCCGCTGCACGGCCCCGGGTCGGCGCGCCATTGGCTTTGGCGAGTGCCGGGGCACGGTGATGCCGGCGGTGGACTGAGAGCGTGAGAGTTTTTCCCCGCGCCA
>JBILSW010000211.1:0-5590 GCA_044371895.1 Rubrivivax sp. | reverse complement strand
GCCGCCGAACGCCCGCGTGCCCGTGCCCGTGCCCACCACCGCGCTGACCGACGCGCCGGGCGCGCCGATGTCGGGCTTGATGGCCCCGTAGCCCGGGTTGGGGCCGCGCGAGGACGTCGCGACCATGCTGCCGTTCAGGCTGATGCGGCCGCTGAAGCTGATCGTGGCCGACACCGTGCCGCCCGCCACGGCGGAGCGCAGGGCGTTGCCCGCAGCCTGCGTGACGGCGATAGTCGGGTTGTACACGGTACCGCCGCCGCCGAAGCTTAACCCCGGGGGCTCCGCAGCCGCGACGTTGTCGTCGATCACGACGGCCAGCGCCCCAGCATTCGTGGCGTTGGCCGTCTTGATGCTCACATTGCAACCGTTGCGGCGGATGACCGCGATGGTGCCGCTGAAGAAACCCGAGGCGTAGGGCGAGCAGCCGGCCCCGCCCGTGGGGGTGGTGACGGTGGTGTTCGGGTCGGCCTTCAGCGGCGCGGTGATGTCCGCGGTGATCGGGTTCGACCAGGACTGGTAGGTGGTGTTCGTGTTGGTGCCGCCGGGGGTGGTGACGAGCGGATAGCCGAACTGCCCGGACACCTGCGTCTGCGCCACCGCGATGGCCTCGGGCGTCGACGAGGGCGAGCCGTTGATGAAGGGGTTGTCGCCGCCGTTGCCGGCCGAGGCCACCACCACGGTGCCAAAGCGCACCGCCGTCTGCGAAGACAGCACGCTGGGGTTCTCGCGCTGGCCGTAGTTGGCGCCCAGCGACATGTTCACCACCTCGACGGAGTCAGAGAGGTCGCCGTCACCGTTGGGGTCAAGTGCGAAGTCCAGGCCCCGCAGGATGGCCGGTCCCGAGCAGCTCGTGGCCACCGCCGAGCAGACCTTGACTGCGAGCAGCTGCGCGCCCGGCGCCATGCCCTTCCAGGTGCCGTCGGCACTGCGGCCACCGGCGATGTCGGCCACGTTCGTGCCGTGCCCCTGGCAGTCGATGGGGTTGGGATCTGGCTCGAGCACCGCCGACGTGTTTGGCCAGCGCTCGCCGACGAAGTCGAAGCCTCCCACGACCTTGCTGGTCCAGGTGGGTGCCGTGGTGTTGGCCGCGGTCGGCCCGCAGGACGAGGCCGGCCCGCCGTACGCGGCTTCGTAGGCGGCCGCGGTGCCCGCGCCGCCAAGGTTGCGGTGCGTGAAGTCGATGCCCGAGTCGAGAATCGCTATGCGCACGCCAGTGCCGTCGACGGAGGGGCTGCGGCCATGCAGCGCGGTGGCGCCGACGTAGGCCGTGACGGCCTGCAGGTTGAGCTGGACGTCCTCGACCACCATCACGTTGGACACGTCGGCCAAGCGCGCCAGCGCGCCGACCTGATTGGCGTTGATGGACATCAGCACGCCGTTGCTGGCGTTGGTGAGCTGGCCGACGACCTCGCCGCCAAGTGCATTGGCCGCGCTGATGACCTGCGCCTGCCGCGACTTGAGCAACGCGACGTAGCTGCGCTGCTGCTCGGCCGACCACGGCACGCTGCGCGCCGCGGCACCCGGGGCGCGCGCGGCGACGAGCGCGGCGGCCAGCGGCGGGTCGCTCAGGAAGGCCATGACATTGACGCGCTGGCTGGGCGCCACGGGCTGAACGGCCTCGACGGCGCCGGCCGGCGCCGGATTGACCACCGCGCTGGTGGCCACCCTGACCTGGGCCTGGGCCGGTAGGCCGAAGGCGGCAAGTGTCACAACGGCCGCGGCGACATGGGTCTTCTTCATCTGCATCGGGTGTCTCCTGGAGGCGAATCTCTGGTTGGGTGCGCGGTGGCAGCACCGTTTCACCGGGGCGCTGCCCAAGATCTCATGGGCGAAGCCGGGTCAGCCCGCCGTGCGGCGGGTGCGCGCCGACACGCCGGCCATCAGACCCAGCGCCGCCAGGGTCAGGCCGAGCGCGCCTGGCGCCGGGACGTACGCGGTGATCTTGTAGTTGGTGATGTCGAACAGCGTCGCACCGCTGAAATCGTTCCAGCCGGACAGCATGCCGGTACCGGCGATAGCGCCGCCGCCATTGCCCAAGGTGTCGAAGATCGAGGTGCCGACGTCGTCGAACGGGTCGAGGCCGAACAGCGAGACGGCGATGAAGTAGTTGCCCGCATCGAGGTGGGCATCGAAGGCCGAACGGGTGTCGACCGGTGCCACGGAGCGGTCGTTGTTCCAGACCACGCCCTTGCCCATGGCATCGAACAGGAACAGTTGCGTGTCGGCCACGTCGCTGCCGCTGGTGTCGAAGAAATAGCGGCCGGCGTTGGTGATGGCGATGCCGAACAGGTCGACCACGTTGGGCGCGAATCCGCCGGAGGCATCGATGAAGCTGCCGCGGATCGTCAATTCGCCGAACCCGCCGGGCGCAGCGGCTTCCGCCGAAGCCGGCAGCGCGCCGGTACCGACTTCCACGTAGACCACCGGGGAAGCCCAGGCTGCCGAGGTCGCCAATGTGGCTGCGAGCGCGATGCTCGCGATCTTGAAAAGCGGGGAGGTCTTCATGGGGTGGCAAGCTCCTAGGAGGCAACGAATACACAGGACGCAAGCCGCTTCTCACGTCTACGGCTGGCAGTCATCAGGTTCCTCCCGAGGTGCCGAGTGCCGTCAACGGGCATGCGGCCGCATCTGGGCGGAGGCAGAGGTCCATGCAGTTTGCGTGCCGCAGGATGCCTGCCTCCGAGGGGAGCACCTGGGTGCCTTGGGCCGGCGAGCCTTGCGGAACGGGCCATGGAACCCTCCGTGCCGGCACCGTCGATTAGTGCTGTAAAGCAGTTCGACACCGGGTTTGCCCTTGGTGGTTGGGGATTGCACTAGGGCGAAGAGGCAACACCCCGTGCCGTCAGCGCGGTGATGGGCTTCCAGGCGCAGTCTCTCGCAGCACGCAGCGGCCATTCCGGCTGTCGGAGGCCCCCCGGCACACGGCGCCCGGATCAGGGAGCCAGAGGCAGGTGGACATGGTGCCGGGCGGATCGGCTGGCAGCGCGGCCAGGGCTCGAGCCAGCGCCGCCGGGTCGGTCTGCGATGGGGCGAAGGCGATCCAGCCCCTCGGGCCTCCGCAGGCCTGGTCGGGCAGGGGCAGGGTGGCGCACTCGCCATCGCGCCGGCATGCCGCGACGCCAATGAGGCGATCGACGCGCTGCCGGGCGGCCTCCGCGGTCGCCTGGTTCGGCGGCAGGCGACCAGAGGATTCCGAGCCCGCCAAGGTACCCGAGGAAGCCGCGAAGGCCATCGCGGTCGCCGTACGGAGCCCGACGCCACGAAGAATCCGGTGAAGTTGCATCGCCGCATGCTCGCACCGCAAGCGTGGCCCCGCAAGCCATGGCCTCGTCCGCGGGCGATCCCTAAAATCCGCAAACTGCGCTGGAGGTCTGCACCGTTGCCCCTGTCCCTGCCCCGGCTGCCGCCGGGCGACCTGCTGCGCGACCCGTCTTACGCGCGCCTGTTCGGCTCCATCCTCACCGCCAGCTTCGGCAACCAGGTGATGATGCTGGCGCTGCCGCTGACCGCGGCGGTGCTGCTGAAGGCCACGCCGCTGCAGATGGGGCTGCTCACGGCCATCGAGCTGTTGCCGTTCCTGTTGCTGAGCCTGCCCTCGGGCGTATGGCTGGACCGCGTGCGCAAGCTGCCGGTGTACGTGGTGGGCGAGCTCACGGTGGCGGTCTGCGCCCTGAGCGTGCCGCTGGCCTGGTGGATGGGCTGGCTGTCCATGCCCTGGCTGTACGTGATCGGCTTCGTCGTCGGCAGCGTCCACACGGTGTCGGGCACGGCGGCGCAGATCGTGCTCACGCAGGTGGTGCCACGCGAGCGGCTCGTGGAGGCGCACGCCAAGAACGCGCTGGCCACATCGGGCGCGGAGGTGCTGGGCCCGGGCCTGGCGGGGGTGCTCATCAAGGCCTTCGGGGCGCCGCTGGCGATGATCGTCAACGCCGTGCTGCTGATCGGCTCGGCGGTCATCCTGAAAGGCATCCGCGTGCACGAGCGCCGCGAGCCGCGGCCCGGAGACGGCGACACGCTGGCGCAGTTCTGGCGCGACCTCGTCCTCGGCGTTCGCTTCTGCGCGAACACCCGGTTGCTGGTGGTGCTGGCCTTGCTGATGGGCGTGTGGCAGATGGCGCACTACGCGGCGCTGGTCGTGCAGATCCTGTTCGCCACGCGCACCCTGGGCCTGAGCGAGCAGGCCGTGGGGCTGTGCTACGTGGGCATGGGCGTGGGCACCATCGTCGGCAGCGTGCTGGGCCGCCGAGTCAGCCTGTCGCTCGGCCCCGGGCCCTGCCTGGTGGTGGGCTACACGATCACCGGCGTCGGCTGGCTGCTGCTGACGGTGGCGCCGGCCAACGCGCTGGGCGTGGCGGCCTTCGCGCTGATGCTGATGATGTTCACCACGGGCGCGGTGTTCATCTTCATCAACTTCCTCGCGCTGCGCCAGGCCGTCACGCCCGAGCCGCTGCTGGGCCGCATGACGGCCACCATGCGCTGGCTCACGCTGCTGGCCGCCGGGCCCGGCGCGCTGCTCGGCGGCTGGCTCGGCGAACACCTGGGGCTGCGTGCGGCACTGGGCTTCGCGGCCGTGACGACGCTGGTGCTGGCACTGGTGTCCTGGCGGCTGCCCATCATCCGCGAGCTTCGCCACCTGCCCCAGCCCGAGCGCGAAAGCGACTGGCTGGGCATGGAGGCCGACGTGCGCCCGGCCGGGTGAGGACCCGCCGCGCCGGCGCGCTCAGGCCGTGGGTGAGAGCGCGTCGACGGCGTCGGTGATGATGCTGGCCACACCCAGACGCAGCAGCCGCTGCGCCTCGGCGGCGTCGTTGACGGTGTAGCAGGCGCCGTGCAGGCCCAGGGCCCGCAGCCGGCCGGCCAGCGCGGCGTCGAACAGCCGGTGGTTGGTGACCACGCCGATGCAACCCAGCTGCGCGGCGATGGCTTCCCAGCCGTTCCACAGCGTGTCGAGCAGCAGCGCGCGTGGCGCGGCGGGCGCGGTTTCGAGCGTGCCCTGCAGCGCCTCGGGCTTGAACGAGCTGAACAGCAGCGGGCTGCCACCCGCCGGCCACTGCGCCGCGCACCAGGCCCCGACGGCGCGGCCGGTGGCCAGGTCGTGCCCCGGCGTCGGCTTGATCTCGATGTTGAGCGCGAAGCCGTTGCGCTGCACGTAGGCCGCCACCGCGGCCAGGCTGGGCGGGGGCTCGCCCGCGTACGCGCGGGAATGCCAGCCGCCGGCGTCCAGGCACGACAGCTCGGCCCAGGGGCGATCGCCCGCGGTGCCGCGCGCGGGCGTGGTGCGCTCCAGCGTGGCGTCGTGCAGCAGGAAGGGCACGCCGTCGGCGCTGAGCTTCACGTCGCACTCGAACGCGCGGTAGCCGTGCGCCGCGCCCAGGCGGAAGGCGGCCAGCGTGTTCTCGGGCGCCAGCTTGCCGGCGCCGCGGTGCGCGATCCAGCGCGGCAGCGGCCAGGGGGTGCGCGAGGCCTCAGTCATCGATGCGCTGCCCCGTGACCGGATCGAACCAGTGCAGCCGCGTCGCCGGCGCCGCCAGCTGCAGCGTCTGCCCGGGGCGCGGCGGCGCCAGCGTGCCGTCGATGCGCAGCGTGAAGC
>JBILSW010000210.1:0-5591 GCA_044371895.1 Rubrivivax sp. | reverse complement strand
ATCTACAACAACTACCGCGCCATCCTCGACATCACCGCCAACGGCGGCTACGGCACGCTGTACGGGCCCAACGTCGCGCCCGGCACGAACGCCCCGGGCACGGGCGACGGCCGCATTGCCGGCACCGAGCTGATCGCCTTCGCCGACGACGGCAGCGGCCGGCAGAACGTGACGCTGATGGTGCAGATCCCGACCACGTTCAACCCGGCGCAGGCCTGCATCGTCACCGCCACCTCGTCGGGTTCGCGCGGCGTCTATGGCGCCATCGGCTCGGCCGGCGAGTGGGGCCTCAAGCGCGGCTGCGCCGTGGCCTATTCCGACAAGGGCACCGGCAACGGGCTGCACGACCTGCAGGCCAACACCGTGACGCAGATCGACGGCCGCCGCACCACCGCGGCCGCCGCTGGCAGCGGCTCGAACTTCACCGCCCGGCTGACCGACGTCGAACGCACCGAGTTCAACACCGCCACGCCCAGCCGCTTCGCCGTCAAGCACGCGCACTCGGAGCAGAACCCGGAGAAGGACTGGGGCCTGCACACGCTGCAGGCGGTGGAGTTCGCGTTCTGGGCGCTGAACGAGCGCTTCGGCACCGTGCTGGCCGACGGCCGGCGCACGATCACGATCCGCCCGGCCAACACCATCGTCATCGCCTCCAGCGTCTCCAACGGTGGCGCTGCGGCGCTGGCCGCGGCCGAGCAGGACACCGCCGGGCTGATCGACGGCGTGGCGGTAAGCGAGCCGCAGGTCCAGATCGCACCCTCGGCCACGCTGCGCATCGAGCGCGCCGGCCTGCCGGCCTACACCGCCGGCAGCCGGCCGCTGTTCGACTACACGAGCTACGCCCACCTGCTGCAGCCCTGCGCCGCCCTGGCCACGGGAGTCGGCGCGGCAGCGCCGTTCGGCTGGGCGCTGGGGTCGGCCTCGGCGGTACTGGCCGCCAACCGTTGCGCGGCCCTTGCCGGCGCCGGGCTGGTGACGGGCATCACCACCCAGGCCCAGGCCGACGACGCGTTGGCGAGGCTGCGCGCCTACGGCTGGGAGCCGGAGAGCGACCTGCTGCAGACCTCGCACCGGTCGTTCGCTACCCCCGCCATCGCCGTCACCTACGCCAACACCTACGGCCGCTTCCGCGTCAACGACAACCTGTGCGGCTACAGTTTCGGTGCCGTGGGCACCGACGGCCGCCCGGTGGCCGCGGCGGCCGCTGCGGTGGACAACTTCTTCGGCACTGGCAACGGCGTGCCGCCCAGCGGCGCGATCCAGCTCATCTGGAACGGCGCCGCCGGCGGGCCGATCAACCACGGCGCCGCCACGAGCCCCAGCACCGGAACGCCCGACTACGGGTTCGACGCCGCGCGCTGCATCCGCGAGCTGTGGACCGGCACCGGCGCCAACGCCCAGCGCGTGCGTGCCGGCGTGGCCGAGGTCTACCGCACGGCCAACCTGCGCGGCAAGCCGGCGATCATCGTCCACGGCCGTGCCGACACGCTGGTGCCGGCCAACCTCAGCTCGCGCCCGTACGTGCTGCAGAACGCCATCGTCGAGGGCAGCGCCAGCCGGCTGCGCTACGTCGAGGTGCTGAACGCGCAGCACTTCGACTCGTTCCTGGGCTTCCCCGGCTACGACACCCGCTTCGTACCGCTGCACCGCTACTTCGTGCAGGCGATGGACCTGATGTGGGAGCACCTTCGAAGCGGCGCGGCGCTGCCGCCGTCGCAGGTGGTGCGCACCACGCCTCGCGGCGGCACGCCCGGCGCGGCACCTGCCATCACGCCGGCCAACGTGCCGCCGATCGCGGCCACGCCGGCCGCGGGCGACCTCGTCACCGTGCAGGGCAGCACGCTGCGCGTGCCGAACTGAGGCGCGCAGCCGCTGCCCGGCCGCTTCAGCCCCAGCGCAGCATGCCGCCGCGCTGCAGCTCGGCGTGCGGCGCGCCGGGCGGGGCCAGGGGCGCGGACGTCCAGCCGTGGCACGGCGCGGGCGGGCATGGCGTTGCCGCCCTGCAGAACCAGCGCCCGCCGCCTGGGCACCTGCAGCCGCGCCTGCAGGTTCTCCCCCGGCTGAGCTAGTCGGTCCAGTGCCGGGCATGGCGGCTGACCGGATTGCGTTCGCCATGCGTCAGCCAGGTTGCGGCCCGGACCAGCGGCGGGCCGCTGCCGTCCAGGGCCATGGCCAGGCGCACGCCGTCCGGCGTGGTGCAGAAGCGGATGTCTTGGTGAAGGGACATCGTCGGGAAATGTGGCACGCCGGTCTGGAGTGCCAGGCTGCGGGCGGTGGCCGCTCACCAGGCGTCGATGAACGGTCGTCGCGGCGGCAGCGGCGCGGTGCAGGCCGTGGCGAGCACGCGCTGCAGCCACGCGCGCGTGTCGGCGGGGTCGATGACCTCGTCGATCTCGCCGTGGCTGGCCATGTTCAGCGCCTGGCCTCGGTCGATGGCCTGTTGCAGCAGGCGATGGAACAGGGCCTCGCGCGCGGCGGCGTCGGGCGCGGCCTCGAGCTCCTTGCGGAAGCCCAGCTTCACCGCGCCTTCCAGCCCCATGGCCCCGAACTCGCCGCTGGGCCAGGCCGCGATGGCCACCGGCACGTGGAACGAACCGCCGGCCAGGCCCATCGCGCCCAGTCCGTAGCCGCGCCGCATCACCACCGCGGCCACCGGCACGCGCAGCGCCGCCGCGTTGACGAACAGGCGCGAGGCGTGGCGCACCATCGCCGTCTTCTCCGATTCGGGCCCGACCATGAAGCCGGGCGAGTCGATGAAGCTCACCAGCGGCAGCCCGAAGGCGTCGGCCAGCTGCATGAAGCGCGCGAGCTTGTCGCAGGCCGGCGCGTCGAGCGCGCCGCCCAGGTGGCGCGGGTTGCTGGCCACCAGCGCCACGGCCCGGCCGTCCAGGCGCGCCAGTGCCGTGATGACGCCGATGCCGAAGGCGGCCCGCAGCTCCAGCAGGGTGCCGGCGTCGGCCACGGCCTCGAGCACGCGGCGCGGCTCGTACAGGGCGTTGCGGTTGGCCGGCACGGCCTCGCGCAGCGTGGCGGGGTCGGCACCCGCCGTGCCGGCGGGCGCCAGCGGCTGCGTCAGCAGCGACAGCAGCGACTGCGTGGCGCACACCGCCGCGGCCTCGTCGTCGACCACCACGTCGACCACGCCATTGGGCGCCATCACCGACAGCGGGCCGACGTCGTCGGGCTCGACGCGGCCGAGGCCGCCGCCTTCGATCATGGCCGGCCCGCCCAGGCCGATGCTGGCGCCGCGCACCGCGACGACGACGTCGCAGCAACCCAGCAGCGCGGCGTTGCCCGCGAAGCAGCGGCCGGCCACGATGCCGACGCGCGGCACCACGCCCGACAGCGCGGCGAAGCGGGCGAAGGTGCCCGTGTGCAGGCCGGCCACGCCGCCCCAGTCGACGTCGCCCGGGCGGCCGCCGCCGCCTTCGCAGAACCAGACCACCGGCAGGCGCCGGCGTGCGGCCACGTCGAGCAGCCGGTCGCTCTTGGCGTGGTTGTTGACGCCCTGCGTGCCGGCGAGCACGGTGTAGTCGTAGGCCAGCACCGCCACCGGCCGCCCCTGCACGGCGCCGGTGCCGCAGACCAGGCCGTCGGCCGGCGTGTGGCGCTCCAGGTCGTCCAGGCTGCGGCGGCTGCGCTGAGCCGCCACGGCGAACCCACCGTACTCGGTGAAGCTGCCGTCGTCCAGCAGGTCTGCGATGTTCGTGCGGGCGCTGCGCAGGCCGCTGGCGTGGCGGCGCGCCATGGCCTCGGGTCGTGCCGCATCGTCCAGCCGGGCCCGGCGGTCCAGCAGGCGCTGCAGGTCGGCGCGCAGGCCGCGGGGGGCTTCGGCCACGGGCGCGGCGGCGCCCGAGGCAGCGGGTGCATCGGCCAGGCGCCGCAGCCGGATCAGCGGCTGGCCTTCCTCGACGGCCTCGCCCACCGCCGCGTCGACCGCCAGCACCAGCGCCGGCCACGGGGCCAGCAGCGGCCACTCCATCTTCATCGACTCCAGCAGCAGCAGCACCGCTCCGGCGGCGACGGTCTGCCCGGCCTGGACTTCCACGGCGATGACGCTGCCCTGCACCGGGGCGGCGAGCTTCGATTCGGCGGCAACGGGCGGGTTCACGGGCGCTCCGGAGGGTGTGCGTGACCCGGGAGTGTGGCGTGTGGGCGCGCGGGGCGGTGCTCAGGGCTTGCCGTCCGCCGTCCACCGGCCAATGCGGAAGACGACGAACTCGGCGGGCTTCAGCGGCGCCACGCCGACGTGGCCGACGAGGCGGCCGTGGTCGAGGTCGTCCTGCGTCATGGTCGAGCGGTCGCAGTGCATGAAGTACGCCTTATCGGGGCTGTCGCCCTGCAGCGCGCCCGACTGCCACTCCCGGATCAGGAAGTCCTCGATCGTGCGGCGCACGTGGGCCCACAGAGGCTCGCCGTTGGACTCGAACACGACCCACTGCGTGCCCTTGTCGATGGAGCGCTCGAGGTAGGCGACGTAGCGCCGGACGTTGACGTACTTCCACGCGGGGTCGGCGCTGATCGTGCGCGCGCCCCACAGCCGCCGGCCAGGTGGACCTCCATCGTGAGCCGCGCATGGGCGGCATCGGGGTCGCGCAGCGCCCGCGCCAGCGTGTTGGCGGGGTTGCGCGGGTCGGGGTCGCCCGGGTTGGCGGGCGCCGCCGGGGCGCCCGGGCGCGCGGCGTCGGCCGCTTCGAGCAGGGTCACGAGCGCGGCGCCGCTGGTGAGCGCGGCGCCCGGCAGGATCTCGATGGCCGGCAGGCCCTGCCTGCGGCGCGTCGGCGGCCAGCGGCTGGAACACCGAGAAGAGGCTGTCGGGCCGGCCCGAGGGCGTGTGCGTGTGGGTGGGGTTGGGGGACAGCCCCGGCCAGAGCTCGGGCGGGCGGGAGGCGTCCATGGGCGCTACCGTCACCGCCATCGACACGATGCGCAGGCGGTCGCGCCCTGCAGGCGGGGCGCCGTCGGGGCGCAGCGCGGACAGCGGCACCGCAGGGCCGCCACCCAAGGGCGCGAAGGACCAGGCCCGCGCTGCGGCGTCGAAGGCGGCGGCGTGCAACTGGCCGGAGGCCGGCTCGGCGGCGAAGGTGTCCAGCAGCACCACGTCTCCGTGGGCCAGATCGGCCACGCGCGGCCCGGTGCCGCTGCCCGACAGCACGTTCGGCCCCACGAAGAAGGCCAGCTGCACGCGCAGGTTGCCCGCGGCGCCCGGGTAGCGCGCGCGCACCAGCAGCCCGGTGTCGCGCCCCCCTGCACCGGGCACGCTGGCGCGGGCGTGGCCGTCGTTGCAGCGGCCGTTCACGAGCGCCGCACCGTCGTAGGCGGCCTCGTCGGCGAACTTGGCCGGCGGTGGCACGCAGGGCCTCGGGCTGCCCGCGACGTCGTCGTTGCGCCTGAACAGGCGCCCGATGCAGAGCCGCTGGCCGCCTTCGCCGAAGAAGGCGCGCGCCGCGAACCAGAGGTAGTTGGCGCGGTCACCGGCGCCGCCGCCGAACGACAGCGCGCTGCCGTCGCCGTGCAGCCTCACGAATTCGGCGAAGCTGGCGATGATGCCGGGCGTCTGCGTCACCGGGCCGTAGCGGCAGGGCCCGACG
>JBILSW010000209.1:0-5596 GCA_044371895.1 Rubrivivax sp. | reverse complement strand
TGCAGAAGTCGCAGGCGGAACTTGAGACAGAGCGCGTCGCTTTGGCTGCCGACAACGAGCGCACCGTCGTGCCCTTCAACGCGAAGGTCAAGCAGGTCGAGGCCGTCGTGCAGGAGTGGAACGCCCGCAACCAGGCCTGGAACGAGGCCGGTGCACGACTCGAAGGCGATCGCAAGGATTGGGTGGCCGGCTGTGCCGACCGCCGCTACCGCGAAGACGACGAGATCGCCATCAGGGCCGGCCGTTGAAGGCGCCGTTGCGAGGCCAGCCGCTGCTGGCGGAAGGGCCTGCGCCTCACGGGTTGCCACCCTTCGAGGCCATCGAGCCGGCACACTTCGAGCCGGCACTTGAGCAGGCCATGCGCGAGCACCGCGAGGCCATCGCGGCCCTGGGCGCGCAGTCCGCGCCGCCCGACTTCGACAACACCTGCGCCGCCTTCGACAGCAGCGGCGCGCGCCTGTCGCGCATCGTGGGACTGTTCCACACGCTATGCGCCTCGGTCACCTCGGAGCCGCTGCAGGCGGTGCAGCGCCGCCTGGCCGCGCCGCTGGCCGCCCACCACAGCGCCATCCACACCGACGCTGCGTTCTTCGCCAGGCTCGACGCGCTGCATGCTCGCCGTGGCGCGCTCGGCCTCGACGCCGAGTCGCTGCGCCTGCTGGAGCGCCAGCACCTCGACCTTGTGCGCAGCGGCGCCCGCCTGCCCGGGCCGCAGCGCCGCCGCCATGCCGAGCTGATGCAGGCCCTGGCCGAGCTGCAGACCCGCTTCGCGCAGAACGTGCTGCACGCCGAGGCCGGGTGGCACCTGCCGCTGCCCGACGCAGCGGCCATGGCCGGCCTGCCGCCCTTCGTGCGCGCCGCCGCGCGCCAGGCGGCGCAGGAGCGCGGGCTGCCCGGCGCGGTGGTGACGCTGGCGCGCTCGCTGGTCGTGCCCTTCCTCTCCTTCAGCGAGCGGGCCGACCTGCGCGAGCGGGTCTGGCGAGCCTGGGTCGGCCGTGGCGAGGAGGACGGTGCGCACGACAACCGGCCGCTGGTGCGAGATATCCTGCGCCTGCGCCACGAGCTCGCGGGCCTGATGGGCCATGCCTGCTACGCCGACTTCGCACTGGCCGACACCATGGCCGGCACGCGCGGGCGTGTCGACGCGCTGCTGCAGGCCGTGTGGCAGCGTGCCGTGCCGCAGGCGTTGTCCGAGCGCCGCGCGCTCGAAGCGCTTCGCGACGCCGCCCTGCCGGCCGAGGCCGGGCGCCCGCTGCGCGAGTGGGACTGGCGCTACTGGGCCGAGCGTGTGCGCCGCGAGCACTACGCCCTCGACGACGTTGAGCTCAAGCCCTACTTCGAGCTCGGCCGCATGATGCAGGCCGCGTTCGACTGTGCCGGCCGCCTGTTCGGCCTGCGCTTCGAGCGCCGGGACGACCTGCCCGTCTACCACCCTGACGTCGTCGCCTTCGAGGTGTTCGACCCCGACGGCGCCCTGCGAGGACTGTTCCTGCACGACCACTTCGCGCGGCCGGGCAAGCGCAGCGGCGCCTGGATGAACGCACTGCGCTGGCAGGCACGCAACACCGCCGACGGGCAGCCGCAGACGCCGGTGATCCTCAACACCAACAACTTCGCGCGGGGCGAGCCGGGCAGCCCGACGCTGCTGTCGCTGGAAGACGCGCGCACCCTGTTCCACGAGTTCGGCCACGGCCTGCACGGCCTGCTGTCGGAGGTGCGGTTCCAGCGCCTGTCGGGCACGCAGGTGCTGCGCGACTTCGTCGAGCTGCCCTCGCAGATCTTCGAGCACTGGATCGCCGAGCCCGAGGTGCTGCGCCGACACGCCCGCCACTGGCAGACCGGCGAGCCCATCCCCGACGAGCTGATCGAGCGGCTGCAGCGCGCGCGCCGCTTCAACCAGGGCTACGAGACGGTGCGCTACACCGCGAGCGCCCTGCTCGACCTGGCGCTGCACGCCCGCGCCGAGGCCGAGCCGCCGGAGGACGTCTGCGCCTGGGAAGCCGCCTTCCTGGCCGATGCCGGCCTGCCTGGCGGCTGCGGCGTCAACCACCGCCTCGTGCACTTCCAGCACCTGTTCGCGGGCAGCAGCTACGCCGCCGGCTACTACGTGTACCTGTGGGCCGAGGTGCTGGACGCCGACGGCTACGACGCCTTCGCCGAGGCCGGCGGCCCCTTCGACGCCGAGGTGGCCGCGCGGTTGCGGCGGCACGTCTACGCCGCGGGCAACCGCGTCGAGCCCAACGCGGCCTTCGAGGCCTTCCGCGGCCGCCCGCCGCGGCTGGAGCCGCTGCTGGCCAAGCGCGGGCTCCTCGAGGCCGATTCGGCGCCGGCCGGGCCGTAAGCTCCGCAAGCCCCACTCCAACCCACCCGAGCCCCCACCATGTTCGACACCGCCATCGCCGGCAGCCTGCCCAAACCAGCCTGGCTGGCCGAGACCGGCAAGCTCTGGCCGCAGTGGCAGGCCGAGGGCGCGGCCCTGGCCCAGGCCAAGCTCGACGCCACGCTGTTGTGGATCAAGACCCAGGAGGACGCGGGTGTGGCCGTGATCGGCGACGGCGAGATGAGCCGCCAGCACTTCGTGCACGGCTTCCTCGAGCAGGTGGCGGGCATCGACCGTGTCAACAAGGTCGAGATGGGCATCCGAAACGACCGCTACAAGGCCTTGGTGCCGCAGGTGGTGGCGCCGCTGGCGCTGCAGGGCCGCGTGCACCAGGCGGAGGCGCGCTTCCTGCGCGCGCACACCTCGCGCCGCGTGAAGTTCACGCTGCCTGGGCCCATGACCATCTGCGACACCGTGGCCGACCGCTTCTACGGCGACCGCACGAAGATGGCCTTCGCCTTCGCCGAGCTGCTCAACCAGGAGGCGCTGGCGCTGGAGGCCGACGGGGTGGACGTGATCCAGTTCGACGAGCCGGCGTTCAACGTCTACATGGACGAGGCGGCCGACTGGGGCGTCAAGGCGCTGGAGCGGGCGGCGCAGGGCCTGGGCGCCTGGAGCGCGGCCCATCGGGGCCGCGCGTGCAAGACCGCGGTGCACATCTGCTACGGCTACGGCATCGAGGCCAACGTGCAGTGGAAGAAGACCCTGGGCGAGGAGTGGCGCCAGTACGAGCGGGTGTTCCCGGCGCTCGCCCGCAGCTGCATCGACCAGGTGAGCCTGGAGTGCTTCCACTCGCACGTGCCACCTGACCTGATCGCGCTGCTCGCGGGCAAGGAGGTCATGGTGGGCGTCATCGACGTCGCCAGCGACGACATCGAGACGCCCGAGCAGGTGGCCGACACCATCGGCACAGCGCTGCAGTTCGTGGCGCGCGACAAGCTCATCGCCTGCACCAACTGCGGCCTGGCGCCGATGCGCCGCGAGGTCGCCGAGGCCAAGCTGGCGGCCTTGGTGGCTGGCGCGCGGCTGGCCACCGAGCGCCTGGCGCGCGCCGCCGCCTGAGGGCTGCAGCCATGGCGGTGCAGTGGCAGCGGCTTTGGCAGCCGCGCAACCCGATGTTCTGGATGATGGTCGGCTTCAACGCGCTGTCGTCGGTGTGTGGCTGGGCGCTGCGCGCGCTGCCGCTGAACACGGCCGGCCTGCTGGTGGTGGGCTTCGTCGCGCTGCTCAACGTGGGCGCCGGCCTGCTCGCGGCCTGGGTGCTGCTGCGCACCGAGCCCAAGGAGCCCGGCGGTGCCGCCGGGACGCCGCCGCCGCGCTGATCAGGGCGCGAGGTCGAACACCAGCACCTCGGCGGCTGCGCCGTCCTCCAGCACCAGCGCCGGCTCGCCGTCCAGGCGCAGCGCGTCGCCGGCCTGCAGCGCCTGGCCGTTGACGCGCAGCGCGCCGCGCGCCAGGTGTACGTAGGCGATGCGCGCCGGGTCCAGTGCCCGCTCGGCGCGTTCGGCGCCGTCGAACAACCCGATGTGGAGGCGCGCGTCGGCGTGGATCGTCAGGCTGCTCTCGGCGCCGTCGGGCGAGGCCACCAGCGCGAGGCGGCCGCGCCGCGACCCGGTGCCGAAGTGCTTCTGCTCATAGCCAGGGGCGATGCCGCGCTGGCTGGGGACGATCCAGATCTGCAGGAAGTGCGTGGCCCGGTCGGCCTGGTGGTTGAACTCGCTGTGCAGCACGCCCGTGCCGGCGCTCATGCGCTGCACGTCGCCGGGCCGGATCACGCCGTCGGCCTTGTCGACGGCGCGGCCCTGGCTCGCCCCGTTGCCCATGCTGTCCTGGTGCGCGAGGGCGCCGTCGAGCACAACGCTGAGGATCTCCATGTCGCGGTGCCCGTGCGTGCCGAAGCCGGTGCCGGGGGCGATGCGGTCCTCGTTGAGCACGCGCAGGTTGCCCACGCCCATGTGGGCCGGGTCGTGGTAATCGGCGAAGCTGAAGCTGTGGAAGCTCTGCAGCCAGCCGTGGTCGGCATGGCCGCGTTCTGCGCTGCGGCGAAGGGTCAGCATGGTGGGGCTCCTGGGGCCGATCAGTCGATGACCACGATCGTGCAGGCGCCACGCCGCGTCGCGGTCGAGCGGGCTCGGTCAGTGCCTTCAAATAAGATGAATGCATGCCCGACAAGGCCACCGACCGCAACGACCGCCCCCAGCACCACCAGGCCCTCACGCCCGAGGCCCTGGAGATGATGGACGCCATCGCCCGCACCGGCAGTTTCGCCGCCGCCGCGCGCGAACTGGGCAAGGTGCCCTCGGCGCTGACCTACAGCGTGCGCCAGCTCGAGGAGAGCCTGGACGCGCTGCTGTTCGACCGCAGCTCGCGCCAGGCCCAGCTCACCGACGCCGGGCGCGAACTGCTGAACGAAGGCCGCCGGCTGCTGCAGGAGATGCAGGCTGTGGCCAGCCGCGTGCGCCGCGTGGCCAACGGCTGGGAGACCGAGCTGGCCATCAGCGTCGAGGACATCCTTTCGCAGACGACCGTCTACGAGCTGGTCGAGGCCTTCTGCCAGGCGCACGGCGAAGCGGGCACCCGGCTGCGCCTGCGCACCGACGTGCTGGCCGGCACCTGGGAGGCGCTGGTCAGCGGCCAGGTGGAGCTGGCCATCGGCCTCAGCGGCGATCATCGCAACCCCGGCGGCATCGAGATCCGCGAGCTGGGCTCGCTGCGCTTCGTCTTCTGCGTGGCGCCCCACCACGCGCTGGCTGGCGTCACTCGGCCGCTGGATGACGCGGACCTCGTTCACCACCGCGCCGTGGCCGTGGCCGACACGGCGCAGCGCCTGGCGCCACTGACCGTGAACCTGTTGCCCGGCCAGGACGTGCTGACCGTGCCGACCATGCGCGCCAAGCTCGAGGCGCTGGTGCGCGGCCTCGGTGGCGGCTACCTGCCCGAGCCGATGGCGCGCCCGCTGCTGGAGGCCGGCCGGCTGGTGCACAAGGCCACGGCACGCGCCGACCCCGTGGCGCGACTGCACTACGCGTGGCGGGCCGAGCGCGGCCCGCTGGGGCTGGGGCGCGCCCTGCAGTGGTGGCTCCAGCAGCTGGAAAGCCCGGCCACGCGGCGCTCGCTGATCGAGCGCCACGTCTGGCGCGTGTAGCGCGGCGCGGGCCGTGGCAGGGTATCGCGGGCGCTTCGCGCCGTCGCCCACCGGCCTACTGCATGCCGGCT
>JBILSW010000208.1:0-5614 GCA_044371895.1 Rubrivivax sp. | reverse complement strand
TGCGGCGACGTGTGCATGGCCGGCTTCACGCAGGGTGGCGGCTACGGCTACACCTCGCGCCTGTTCGGCCTGGGCTGCGACAACCTTGTCGAGGCACTGGTGATGCTGGCCGACGGCCGCATCGTGCGCGCCAGCGACGAGGTCAACCCCGACCTGCTTTGGGCGCTGCGCGGCGGCACCGGCAACAACTTCGGGGTGCTGCTGCAGGGCAGCTTCCGGCTGCAGCCGCTGCGGCCCCTGTGGGGCTATGCCCTCACCTGGACCGCGGCGCAGGCGCCGCAGGCGCTGGTGGCGCTGCAGGCGGGCTACATGAGCCGCGGCGCCCCGCCCGAGCTGGGCTGGATGGGGGCGCTGGCGAACACCGGGCCGAAGGGCGCGCTGCAGCTCACGATGGCCGGGCTGTACTGGGGCGGGCGCGACGCGGGCCTGAAGCTGCTGCAGCCGCTGATCGAGGGCACCGGTGCCACGCTCACGGTCGACCGCGTGGGCAGCTACCACGAGCTCAACGACCTCGTCATGGGCGACATGCCGCCCTGCCCGGACCTGGCGCGCGAGGACAAGCAGTCCGCGATCATCGGCCGCCGCCTGACCAAGGCCGAGTGGGCGCGCGTGTGCAGGATGGCCGCCGAGGCGCCCAACCCCTGGGGCGCCGTGGCCTTCGAGCCCTACGGTGGCGCCATCAACGCGGTGCCGCGCGATGCCACGGCGTTCGTGCACCGCGATGCCGACTGCGACATCTTCGTCGACGTGTTCTGGATGAACGAGCCCGAGCGCGCGCAGGTGCAGTCCTACCTCGATGCCTTCATGGCGCTGCTGGAGCCGATGTCCAACGGCGAGAGCTACCAGAACTACCCGCGCCTGTCGCAGGCCGACTACCGTCGGCGCTACTGGGCCGAGCAGTTCCCGAGGCTGCTGCGGGTCAAGCGCAAGGTCGACCCCGGCAACTTCTTCCAGTACGCGCAGAGCGTGAGCCCCGAGCCCGGCCAGCCCTGGCCCGCCGTGCCGCCGGGCGACCGCATCGTGGTCGAGCCCTGGAGCCCGCCGCCGATCCGCCCCGCGCGCGCCCGGGCCGGGGGCTGAGCGATGCGCGCCCTGCTCGGACTCTTCTTCGATCCACCCATGGCCGTGGCCCGCGTCGGCGGCAGCCCCACGCCGATGGTCGCCTTCGAGTGGCATGAGTCGCGCGGCAGCCACGGCGGCACGCAGACCACGGTGGTGCCCGCGCTCAGCTTCGAGGTGCTGCCCGACGGCCGGCTCGCGCCCTTCATGCCGACCGAGCTGCGCTTCAAGGACGCCGACGGATCGATCCGGCCCGTGGCGCCCTTCCTGGGGCTGTGGGCGCGCCTGCAGCGCCCGGACGGCGACACCGAGGAGGAGCCCGTCACGCTGGCGCTGCTGGCCGAGCTCGGGCTCACGCTGCAGCACGTGGCGGTGGCGGTCAGCGCCGCCAATGCCAAGGCCGCCCGCCGCACCAACGATGTGGCCTGCGCCTTTGGCGCGCGTGTCGAGATCGCCGGCACCGATCATGCCCCCCGGCCGCTGATGGCGTTCAGCCCGCACACCGCGCGCCAGCCGCCGCTGGTGTCGCCCGAGCGGCCCATCCCCATCGGCCAGGTGCAGTGGATCCGCCCGGTGGCCGAGCGCGAACCGGCCCACCCGGACGTCGACCTCTCGGCGCTGCGGCTGCGCTTCACGCCGGCGCGCGGGCGGGTCTACGGCCTCGAGCGTGCCGCCTATGGCCCCGACCGCCAGACCGTCACAGGCCCGATGGACGTGCTCGAGTTCGCGCGGCGCGTGGACGGGCGCGTGCACATGATCGTCGAGCCCGAGAACCGCATCCTGTGCGACGGCACCGCGTTCGACGACTACCGCATCTGCACCGGCCTGTTCTACGACCCGCAGCCGCAGGACGGCTACGACGGCTCCGACGACGGCGCCTACACCGCCTGGGGCGTGGTCGACGACACCTGCGACGCCCTGGTCACCGCGTCCGTCGCCTGGCGCGGCCGGCGCTACGCCGCGTCCGCGCGCGTCTTCGTGGGGCCGCCGCAGTACGCGCCCGACCGGCGGCCGTTCTTCAGCATCGAGGCCGACCTCGCCGACCGCGACGAGCCGGAGGTGGCGGTGACGCGCGAGACCTTCGCCCAGGTCAAGGACGAGGTCGTGCAGCTGTTCCGCCGCATCTTCGAGACGGCCGCGGCCATCAACCTCGACCAGGCCCGCACCGAGGGCCTGCAGGACAACATCGGCAAGGCCGGCGCCGCCGCCGGGCTGCCGAGGACCGACGCCGCGAGCATGACCCGGGCCGACGCCCCCTACGTCGACCGCGTGCCCGACCTGATGCCCGGCCAGCCGACGTCGCTGTTCTCGCCGTCGGTCGATGCCGACCCGCTGCCCTACACCCAGGTGGTGCCGTTCGTGCACGCCCAGCTGATGGAGGAGGCCGTGCTGCTGGACTTCCTGCGCCGCCGCCATGACCACGTCCGCCGCTTGCTGCGGCCGGCCTTCGGGCTGGTCACCGAGTGGGACCCCGAGCCCGGTCCGCAGCCGAACCCGGCCTTCCGCGACCCGCGGGTGGTGCGCGACATGATGCATGACATGCGCATGCCGCCCTTCATGCGCGATGCCTACTACGCGCCGCTGTCGCTGACGCGGCGGCAGTACCGCATGCTGATCGCCTTCCTCGACCTGATGGCGGCCGAGGAAGGCGCCGCCGCCGTGGCGGGGGCCGCGCCATGAGCGGGCCCGTCCCGCGCAACCGCAGCGCCCGCGCCGCCGCGCTGGGCAACCCGGCCACGTCGCGGCTGGAGTCCGCGGTAGGCAACTGCTTTCCCGGCCTGGAGTGGGACGTCCGCGCGCTCGACGGCCGCTTCTTCCCCGGGCTGCTGTTCTGGGTCGTGGCCAAGCCGCTGCTGCCCGAGCCTGGGGCGCCGCCCGAACAGGCCGGCGTGCTGCTGCGCGGCCTGGACCACCTGCGCGACCCGATGCTGCCCGAGACCAGTCCTGAGCCCTGGATCCAGGCCCTGCTGTCGGCCTACGGCGGCGACACCGGCATCGCGCTGTCGTCGGGGCGCTGGTACCTGCACTGGATCGAGCAGGACGGCCACCGCATCGCCTGCAGCGGCGCCGACGGCACGCCGCTGGACGGCGAGCTGGTCTGGCGCTTCATCCGCAGCATCGCGCCGCGCCTGCCACTGCGCATCGCCCTGGTGAACCGCGATGCCCCCGACCCGGCCGCCGCGCCGGTGGTGCTCGAGGGCTACCGCCGCATCTACACCGACGGGCAGGGCGTCATCGACGCCGCCTACCCGCCGGGCGAGCTGACCTCGGCGATGTGCATCCCGTGGCAGCACGACTTCCGCGACTGTGCCTGCTACTACTGGGCCACGAACCACCCCGACGTGGTGCTCGCCGAAGGCGATGGCGTGCCGCCCGACAACGCCCCGTCCGGCGACTTCGAGGCGCTGACGCGCGTGGACTGGCTGCGCCGCGACCGCGGGCCGGCCGGCAACGTGGCGGCGCCCCCCACGCGCGGCCAGGCGCGGCCGCTGCAGATCGACCACTTCGAGATCAACCGCCGCTGGCAGGACCTGGCCTTCGTCGTCGGCGGGCGCGAGATCGGCGAGGTCTGGCAGCCGCCGCCGGCCGAGGTCGCCCGGCGCTACGGCTCGCGCGCCGCGATGGTCGACGACCTGCGCAACCGGCTGGCCCCGATGGAGTACGCGCTCGCCTGCCGCTACCTGTACGCGCTGTTCTCGCTGAAGAGCCCCGACGAGGCGCCGGCCGACCGCTGGCCGACCATGGCCGGCGACCTGCAGGCGGCGCGGCAGTCGCTGACGCTGGTGGCGGTCGGCGAGATGACGCACCTGCGCTGGGTGAACCAGCTGCTGTGGCGGCTGCAGGGCGACGGCTACGTGCCCGTGCTGGGGTCGGCGGCGCCGGGGGACGGCCCCGACGGCCCGCTCTCGGTGCTGGACGGCCGGACGCTGCAGGCCTGCATGGAGATCGAGCGCCCGGGTGGCGACATCGACCGCGCCTACGCGCGCTGCGTGGTCGAGCTGTCGGACGCGCAGTACCCGCCGGAACTGCGCGAGCTGGCGGTGCGCATCGACACCGACGGCGTGTCGCACTTCGAGCGCTTCCGCGAGCTGCGCGACCGCCTGTCCGTGTACGGCACCGGGCCCGATGCGCCCTACCTGCGGAAGATCCGGCTCGGCACGCCGCAGGAGGCGGCGGCGGCGCTGGACCCGTTCCGCCGCATGCTGGCCTTGCTGCACCAGGCCTACGTGGCCGAGGCCGCCGCGCAGCCGGCGCAGGCCGAGTCGGCCATCGCGCAAGCGCGGCTGGCCATGGACGCCCTGCGCGACGCCGCCGAGCAGCTGGCGCGGCAGGGCTTCGGCGTGCCCTTCTTCGACGTGCACGGATGAGCGCCTTCGTCGCCGTCCCGGTCTCGGCCATCGGCGGGCGCCGTGTCGCCGCGGCGGCCGCCGGGCAGTCCGCGTCCCACGGCGCCGGGGCCACGCAGGCCCATGCTTTCGCCAGCGGGCTGGGTCACCACGCGCTGCTGGTCGACCGCTCGCGCATCTACGACGTCGATGCCGCCTTCGGCGAGGCGCTGCAGGCGGCGGCGGCGCAGGGCCCCGAGGCCGAGCGCCGGTTGCTCGCCGCGCTGGGCCTCGAGCGCCCGCCGGCCATCGACCCGGCGATCACCGAGCCGCCGCCGGTCAGCGCCATCGCGCTGGCGGTGTCCCAGCACTGCAACCTCGGCTGCGGCTACTGCTACGCCGACGGCGGCAGCTTCGCCAGCGAGCCGCGCCACATGCCCTGGGACGTGGCACGGGCCGCGATCGATCGCGTCGTGGCCAGCGCGCCGGCCGGTACCAGCGTGAAGATCGCCTTCATGGGCGGCGAGCCGCTGCTGGCCCGCGAAGTGCTGCGCCGCGCCGCGCTGTACGCCGGCGAGCGCACCGCGGCGCGCGGCCAGCGCCTGCTGCTGGCGCTGACGACCAACGCCACCGTGCTGCGCGAGGACGACGCAGAGTTCCTGGCCGAGCAGGGCTTCGCCGTCACCGTCAGCCTCGACGGCGAGGCCGCGCTGCACGACCGCCTGCGCCCGCGCAAGGGCGGCGGCGGCAGCCACGCCGCCATCCTGGCCCGGCTGCCGGCGCTGTTGCGGCGCCAGGGTCAACCCGCCCGCGCCGGCCGCGCGCCCCTGCAGGTGACGGCCCGCCTGACCGCCACGCCGCAGCACCGGGCGCTGCGGCAGAGCGTCGAGTCGCTGATGGCGCTGGGCTTCCACAGCGTGGGCGTGTCGCCCAGCCTGAGCGCGCGCGACCCCGCGCTGCAGCTCGACGCGGCCGATCTCGATGCCCTGCTGGCCCAGATGATCGAGCTGGCCGACGCCTTCGAGGCCGCCACGCTGGCTGGGCGCCACTACCCCTTGTCCAACATGCTCGCGTTGCTGCGCGAGCTGCACCGCGGCACGCACCGGCCGTGGCCCTGCGGCGCCGGCGCCGGCTACCTGGGCGTCGACGCCGATGGTGCGCTGTCGGCCTGCCACCGCTTCGTCGACGACCCGCGGGCCGCGATGGGCCACGTCGATGCCGGCATCGAC
>JBILSW010000207.1:0-5615 GCA_044371895.1 Rubrivivax sp. | reverse complement strand
CGGTCGATGACGATGGAGCGGTCCTCCATCGAGAAGCGCGTGCCCAGGAACGCCGCCCGGCGCACGCCGGCCGCGCGCAGCGCCGCGCCGGTGGCGTCGGCGATGTGCAGCAGCGGCAGCCCGGCCGTGGCCGCCACCTCGTCGGCCACCTTGTGCATGGTGTTGGTGGCGATCAGCAGCGCCTGGGCGCCGGCGGCGCGCAGCCCGGCGCCGGCGCGGCCGAGCTGCGCGGCGGCGCCGGCCCAGTCGCCGCAACGCTGGCGCTCGGCCACGGTCTCGAAGTCGACGCTGGCCAGCACCAGCGGCGCGCTGTGCAGGCCGCCGCGGCGCGCGCCCACCGCCTGGTTGAGCAGCCGGTAGTACACGGCGCTGCTCTCCCAGCTCATGCCGCCGAGGATGCCGAGGGTTCTCATGGGCTTGCTTTCGGATCGGGTGCTCCGGCCGCGCGCACGACCGTGCGGCGGCTGACGAACACGATGGCGATGACGGCCAGCGCGCAGCCCACGGCCGCGGGGTCCAGCGGCTCGCCCAGCACCGGCACCGCGAACAGGATGGCCAGGAAGGGCTGCAGCAGCTGCACCTGGCTGACGCGGACGACGCCACCCAGCGCCAGGCCGCGGTACCAGGCGAAGAAGCCCAGCCACATCGAGAACACGCTGACGTAGGCGAAACCCAGCCAGGCCGAAGGCCGCACCGCGGCGGCCGCCTCCGGCCACAGCCACCAGGCCGCGGGCAGCGTGAACGGCAGGCTGAAGACCAGGATCCAGCAGATGACCTGCGACGCCGGCACCTCGGCCGACACGCGCGCGCCGGCCACGTAGCCGAAGGCCGTGGACAGCACGGCGCCCAGCAGCCAGGCGTCGGCCGCGACGAGCCGGCCGCCACCGCGCCAGGCCGCGTAGGCCAGCACCAGCCCGAAGCCGGCCAGCGCACAGGCCCAGAACGCCGCCGACGGCCGCTGCCGCAGCGACCACGCCGCCACCAGCGCCGTGGCCAGCGGGATGGTGCCGCTCACCACCGCAGCGTGCATCGACGCCACCTCGCGCAGCGCCATCGCCAGGCACAGCGGGAAGCCCACCACCGTGCCCAGGCCGCTGACCAGCAGCGACGGCGCGTGCCGCCGGGCCGGCCGCGGCGCGCGCATGGCCCACAGGACCAGCACGCTGAGCAGGCCGGCCACCGCCGCGCGCCCGGCCGTCACGAAGGCCGGTTCGAGCTGCGGCGCCGCGGCGTCGCCCACGGCCAGGCGCGTCATCGGCAGCGTCATCGCGAACATGGCCACACCGGCGGCGCCGAGCAACAGTCCGCGCGTGACATCGGCGGCCGAAGGGGCGTTCACAGCGTCGCCATCCAGGCGGCCGTGGCCACCAGCACCGCCGCCAGCGCGCGGTTGAACCACAACAGCCGCGCCCCGTGCGCCAGCCAGCCGCGCAGCGCGTGGCCGACCAGCGCGTAGGTGAAGTTGCTGGCGAAGCCGTAGGCCATCATCAACGGCAGCACCAGCGCCAGCCGGGCCCAGGGCGGGTCGGCCACGGTCACCCAGCCGGCGCACACCAGCAGCGCGTTCATCCAGGCCTTGACGTTGACGAACTGCAGCAGCACGCCCTGGGCGAAGCCGACGCTGAAGCCCTCGCCGCCGCCCACCGCGGCGGCCTGCGGCAGCACGCCGCTGCGCGAGAGCTTCCAGGCCAGCCACAGCATGTAGCCCAGACCCGCGGCCTTTATGGCGCCGCGCAGCACCGGCACGGCGGCCAGCAGCGCGCCCAGGCCCAGCGCCGTGCCCAGCAGCAGCAGCCCCCAGCCCACCGGCACGGCGCAGACGAAGCGCATCGCGTGCGCCAGGCCGCGGTTGGCCGCCAGCGCCGCCGCCAGCGTGGTGTTGGGGCCGGGCGTGAAGGCCATGGCGGTGGCGAACAGCAGCAGCGCGGTCAGCTCGGACCAGGGCATCGGCAGGGTCATGGCGGCCCGCAGTGTAGGCGCCCCTAGCAATACAGCAGCAGTACACTTTCCCGCACAGATCGACTGCTGTACCGATGCCGACGACCACACAGACGCCACTGCCCACCGTGCTGACCCGGGCCCTGCGCGGGGCGCGCGCGGGGCTGGCCGAGCAGCTCGCGGCGCGGCTGGCCGAGCGCATCGAGCAGCGGCTGCTGGCGCCGGGCGCGCGGCTGCCCTCGGTGCGCGACGCCGCGGTGCGCCACGGCGTGAGCCCGAGCACCGTGGTCGGCGCCTACGACCTGCTTCAGGCCCGCGGGCTGGTGCAGGCGCGCCCGCAGCGCGGGTTCTTCGTGCGCGAGCCGGCAGCGGCCGAGCCGGCGCGGCGCGGCGCGCCGGCCCCGGAGCGCGCTGCGCTGCCGCCGCCGGTGGACGCCACGGCGCTGATCCGCAGCATGTTCCAGGTCCAGCACGGTCGCCCGGCGCCGGGCATGGGCACGCTGCCGGTGGCCTGGCTGGACGCGCCGCTGCTCCAGCGCGCACTGCGCCGCGTCTGCCGCGAGCCCGCCGGCTGGCTGGGCTACGGGCAGCCGGCGGGCGACGAATCGCTGCGGCTCGCCGTGTCGCGCCGGCTGGCCGACCTGGGCGTGCCGGCCGCGCCCGCGCAGATCGTCACCACCGTGGGTGCCACGCACGCGCTGGACCTCGTCTCGCGCGCGCTGCTGCGCCCGGGCGATGCGGTGATGGTCGACGAGCCCGGCTGGGCGGTGGAGTTCGCGCGGCTGGCGCGCGCCGGCATGCGGCTGGTGCCGGTGCCGCGCGGCGGCCCGGGCAGCGACGGCGGCCCCGACCTCGCGGCGATGGAGCAGCTGCTGCGGGCGCACCGGCCGCGCCTGTACGTCACCGTCTCGGTGCTGCACAACCCCACCGGCCACAGCCTGACGCCGGCCCAGGCCCACCAGGTGCTGCGGCTGGCCGAGGCGCACGACCTGCTCATCGTCGAGGACGACACCTACGCCTGGCTGGCCAGCCCGCACGCCACGCGGCTGGCGCAGCTCGACGGGCTGAAGCGCACCATCGCCGTCAGCGGCTTCTCGAAGGTGCTGGCGCCGCAGTGGCGAGTGGGCTTCGCGGCGCTGCCGCCGTCGCTGGTGGACCGGGTGGTCGATGCCAAGCTGCTGGCCACGCTCACCAGCCCCGGCCCGCTGGAGGCCGCCGTGGCCGACTGCCTGGCCCAGGGCCTGCTGCGCCGCCACGCCGAGCGGCTGGCGGAGCGGCTGGACGCGGCGCGCACGCGCACCGTGCGCCTGGCCGAGGCGGCCGGCTGCCGCTTCGTGGCGCCGCCGGCGGGGCTGTTCGGCTGGATCGACGTCGGCTGCGACACCGAGGCGCTGGCGCAGCCGCTGCTCGACGAGGGCTGGCTCACCGCGCCGGGCACGCTGTTCCACGCCACGCCGCGCCCCACCACGCTGATGCGGGTGAACTTCGCCAGCGCCGACGAACCGCGCTTCTGGCAGCGGCTGGCGGCGCTGCGGCGCACGCGGCCGGCCCCCGTGCACCGGGGCAACACGCAGACCTGAGCCACCGCACGCCCGACGCGGCTATCGCAGCGGGGCGCCTGCCGACGGGTCGCCGACGATCTTCAGCGCCGCGGCGAAGTCCCGGGCCGCTTCCCTGAGCTGGTTGAAGCGCCCGGATGTCCCGCCATGGCCCGCCTGCATGTTGATGCTGAGCAGGTACGGGCCGCCCCTGGGTGCACGGTCGCGCAGCCGCGCGATCCACTTGGCTGGCTCCCAGTAGGTGACTCGGCTGTCGGTGAGGCCGCCAAACGCAAAGATCGGCGGGTAGGGCTTGTCCGCGACCTGGTCGTAGGGCGAGTAGGCCCACATCGTGTCGTAGTCGTCGGCGCTTTGCAGCGGGTTGCCCCACTCGGGCCACTCCGGGGGTGTGAGCGGCAGCGTGGCGTCGCTCATGGAATTGATCACGTCGACGAACGGCACATCCGCGATGTGCCCTGCAAACAGGCCATCCGGCGCCATGTTCGCCACCGCGCCCACCAGCAGGCCACCTGCGGAGCCACCATAGCTGACGATGCGGCCCTTGCGCGCGTCACCCCGCGCCACCAGGGCCTCGGCCACGGCGATGAAGTCGGTGAAAGTGTTGATCTTCTGCTTCTTGCGTCCGGCCTCGAACCAGGCGCGGCCCTTCTCGTCGCCACCACGCACATGCGCGACGGCCCAGACCCAGCCACGGTCCACGAGGCTGAGCCGCGTGGTGCCGAACGTGGCGTCAATGCCCGCGCCATACGCGCCGTAGCCGTAGAGCAGCACGGGCGCGCCGCCACGCGGGGCGGTCGAGCGCAGCCGCAGCGTCGTGACGGGCACCTCCGCACCGTCCGGCGCATTGACCACGAAACGCTCGGCCACGTAGCGCGATGCGTCGTGGCCCGAGGGCACCTGCTGGGTCTTGCGGAGGCTTCGCTTCCTCGTGGCGATGTCGTAGTCGATCCACTGGCGCGGCGTGGTCGGCGACTGGTAGACGAAGCGCATCACCGTGGTGTCGAACTCGTGGCCGGGGCTGAGCGCCAGCGCGTAGGCCGCCTCGTCCTGCTGGATCAGATGTTCGCGGCCGGCGCGGTCGCGCACGGCGATGCGGGGCAGCGCCTGGGCGCGCTCCAGGCGGATGAGATGGTGCTTAAGGGCCGACAGGCTCTCGATGTAGCGGCCCGGCTGGTGCGGGATGAACTCCCGCCATCGGGAGCGGTCAGTGGCGTCCCGCCCGGCCTTCATGACCTTGAAGTCGACGGCGCCACCGGCATTGGTGAGCACGTACCAGGCGCCGTCGAAGTCGACAGGCGTGTACAGCTCGGCCTGCTTGCGGGGTGCAAACACACGGGGTGCGGCCGTGGGCTCTGATGCCGGGATGACGTGGTACTCGCGGGTCTCCTGGTTGCCCACGCCGATGAGGATGAAGTTCCGGCTCTCCGTGGTGGCGACCCACAGGAACATGCCGGGGTCCTTTTCTTCGTAGACCACCACATCGGCACCGCCGCGGGCGGGCCGGCGCATCACCTTCACCGGTCGCTGGTTGTCGTCGAGCTGCGTCCAGAACAGATGGCGGCTGTCCGGCGAGAACACGAAGCTGTCCGAGGCGTTCTCGATGGGGCGGCCCACGAGACGGCCGCTGCCGAGATCCTTCACCAGCAGCCGGTAGATGCCCGATCCCTTGTCGTCCTCGGCGTAGGCATAGAGCCGGTGGTCGGGCGAATGCGATGCCGTGCCGATCTCGTAGAAGGCCTTGTTGCCGGCCAGCGCGCCGACGTCCAGCAGCACCTCTGCGGCGCCACCGTGGCGCGGCGTGCGGGCATGCACCGGGTACTGCGCACCCACCGCAAACCGGGTGAAGTAGGCCCAGGCGCCGTCGGCCACCGGCACCGAGTCGTCGTCTTCCTTGATGCGGGCCTTCATCTCGTCGAACAGCCGGTCCTGCAGCGCCCGGGTGTCTGCCATCAAGCTGTCGAAGTAGGCGTTCTCGCGCAGCAGGTGTTCCCGGATGTCGGCCCGAAGCACGGACGGATCGCGCAGGACCTTCTGCCACTGCTCGTCCTTCATCCACTGGTACTCGTCCTGGCGCGTGCGGCCGAGCTGCGTGATGGTTTTGGGCACCTTGGCGGCCCG
>JBILSW010000204.1:0-5650 GCA_044371895.1 Rubrivivax sp. | reverse complement strand
CGCCGTGCCGCCAGCCAGACACCGATGCCGTCGTGCACGAGCACCATCATGCGGTTGGCGCGGCGGTTGGCGAACAGGTACGCGTGATGCGGGCGGGCAGCGCCGAAGAAGTTGACCACCAGGGCCAGCGCCGACTCTGTGCCGGCGCGCATGTCCAGCGGCGCGATCGCCGGCCACACGGCGTCGATCCGGATCACCGCAACAGCTCGCGCGTCCAGGCGGCGAAGTTCGACCTCGATGCCACGCTCAGCAACGGTCTTCATCGGCGCGGCCGGCAAGGCCACAGGGACGAACTCGCGCGAGGACACCGGACCGGCTGCCCCCGCTTCGCGTGCCAGCTTGCGCCACCCGTGCACGACGTTGGTGTTGATGCCGTGCGACATCGCCACCTTGGCAACCGAGGCACCGGGTGCATCGCACTCGTCCAGGACCTGGGCCTTGAAGTCCGCGCTGTAGCGCCGCCTGGTCGTTATCTTGTCGCTTGCGATCGTGTCCACTTAAGTCCTAGGTGAACACGATCGTTATCGGGGCCAAGTCCCACTTCAAGATGGGATCGCCGCGCGCTTGCGGGAATCACCCACCGGACTCCACCGCGAGGATCGGGCCGGTCGCCCGGGTAGCGGGGAATGAGGTGGGTGTGCAGATGGCGGACGGTCTGCCCGGCCGCGACGCCATCGTTGATGCCGACGTTGTAGCCGGCAGGAGCGAATTCCGCCTGGAGTTGCCGCTTTGCCTCTTCCAGCAACTCAAGCTAACCGGCAAGGCGTCGCGGAAGGCAGTCGCAAACGGGTTTCGGGCCAGTACTCGGGCCTCGGGCAGGCCGCAGAAGGGGCAGGCGATGCTGTTGTCCAGGGGGCAGAGGATAGATCTCCATGCGACCGTCTGGCTGACCACGATTGCCTTGGCCGGTCGACGACGACACAAGCCTCTACCAGGACCGTCGCTCATCTCAACCGCCCAAAGCCGCCATCGAGTCTCGCTAGTCGGACCCAGGACTCGGAAGACCAACCTGCGCAGGTGCGATTAGCGATCCGCCAACGCGGACTCGACACAATCCCGCCGGTTCCGATCCAGTCTACCGAAGCGGCTTCCAAACAGTTCGCGCCAGGCGCATCAGGTTACCGCCCAGGATCGCCTGCAGATCCGCATCGCCGTAGCCCCAGCCTTGCAGGATCTCCACGATGGCGGGCAGCTGTTCCGGTGCCACCATCCGCACCCCCTTCTCGTAGCCCAACTCGGGCGGAAAGGTGTGGCCCATCTTGGCCAGGTAGTCTTCCAGTTCCTGGGTGTCGAACACGTAGTCGAGGCCCAGCGCCACATGCTGGGGCCCGACCAGCTGTGCCACGTGGTCGACGTGGCGGGCAAAGGTCTCGCTGCGGCTGTCGTTGTGCCCTAGGAAGGTGCCGATGCCGTTGATGCCCACCACGCCGCCGGTGGCGGCGCATGCACGTATCAGGTCGTCGGGGATGTTGCGAGGGTGCGGGTGCAAGGCGCTCGGATTGCTGTGCGAGAAGATCACGGGCCGGGTCGCCACCTCGAAGACGTCCCGTACCGTGCGGTGCCCAGTGTGGCTGCAGCACACCTGCATGCCCACCCGCTCCATCTCGGCGATCACTTCGCGGCCGAAGGTCGTCAGGCCGGCATCCTCTTCCTGGCAGCCACCGCCGACGCGGTTGCTGTTGTTGTAGGCCAGCAGCATCCAGCGCACACCGAGGTCGTGGTAGAGCGACACCAGGCTCGGCTGGTCGGCCACGGCGTTGGCGCCTTCGATGTCGAATCCCACCGCCAGCCGGCCCGTGGCGTGAGCCCGCTCGATGTCTTCGGCGGTGGCCAGCAGGATGTACTCATCGGGGCGCGACCTGATCCAGTGGCGCAGGCTGGCCAGGGTGCGCACATGCTCCTCGATACCCATGTCGCCGAAGCCGACGTTGAGCATCACCGCACTCACGCCGGCCCCGCGGTAGCGCTGCAGCTGCGGCAGGAAGGAGGTGTCGTGCGGGCGCGCCACCGGCATGCAGCCGTGGTTGTCCCAGACGATGCTCCGGCGCAGCAGTGCCGCAGCCTGCTCTCGGGCGGTATCGGGCATTGGGTTCATTCCGACCGAACCATAGGCCAGCTCGACCCTGCATGGGTTAGGCTCCGAAAACGGATATTTAGGAGCATCGAACACATGCCCGACCGTGCCACAGAGTCCACCATGGAAGCCTGGTCGCCGCTGGACTTCGACCAGGAAGCCTTTCGTGCAGGGGCCAGCGAACAGAGCTTCCGGCGCTTCGCGCGCCAGGGTGTGCGCACGCTGCATGTCCACGCGGGCGGCAGCGGCACGTCGGACACGGTGCGGCTCGACGAAGACCTCCTGCTGACGGTGATCAACTGCGTGCTCCCGCGCACCATGCGCTGGCACTACGAAACCAAAGAGACCCTGATCATGCTGCGCGCCTCGTTGTGCTGCGACGTGGCTTTCGAAGTGGGCAGCTCGGCACAGCTGGTCTTCAACCGCCCGGAAGTGACGCTGGTGTGCCTGCCCAAGGGCCGGCCGCAAGCCGTGGACATCGCCGGCGGCGCGCGCCAGCAGGGCCTGGTGGCGATCTTCCGGGCCTCGGCCTTCGCGGCCCGCTACGGGCTGCAGCTGGGCGACCTGCCGCTCCTGGTGCGCGATGCGGTCACGGGCACTGCCGAGGTCGGCCGCATCGCGTCGTTTCCGCTCGATCATCGCCTTGCGGCGCTGCTGGCTGACACCATCGACACGCGCCTCGAAGGCGAGCTGCGAGTTCTGCAGTATGCGGGCCGGCTGGCCGAACTGGTGGCCTACACGCTGGACGCCATGCAGCACGTACCGCTGCTGCGCGGCACCGCGCTGAACAGGCAGCGCGACGTGGAACTGGCGCATGCCGCGCTGGCCCGACTGGAGCACAGCTTCCGCAAGCCGCCGCTGTTCGCCGAGCTGGCGCGCGAGATCGGCACCAACCAGAACAAGCTGAAGGCCGTCTTCAAGGAAGTCTTCGGCGTCACGATGGCGGAGTACTGCCTTGAGCGCCGCATGCGCGAGGCGCAGCAACTGCTGCTGGCTGCCAACCTGACGATCGCCCAGGTGGCCGAGCGCGTCGGCTACGAGCACCAGAGCAGCTTTGCGGCGGCCTTCAGCGGCCACGTCGGGATGTCCCCGCGCGAGTACCGGCAGCACCGCGCGCCCTTCAACCTGTCGCTGAACGCCAGCGACGAGGGCGATCCGACCCGCGGCTAGGGTTCACCCGTGTTGGCTGGATGGGCGGCAGCCAAGCCGTGCTGATCGCCTAAATCTTTGGTGCAAGTTCAAATGCGGGCGGCGAAGCGGGCCCCTATCGTGCCGTGAAGTCTTCTGTCCAACCGCCCGAAGAAGGACCCGCACGATGACCCGCTCGCAACACTCACCCTCTTGCCTGACCGTTCTGGGGGCCGCGCTCGCAGCGGCTGGGCTGATGAACTCGCTGCCAGCCGCCGCGCAGCAGTCATCCGCCGGCAAGGCTGAAGAGGACACCACCCAGACCGTCGTCATCTCGGCCAACAAGCGGCTGGAGAAGCAGCGCGAGGTGGCCGGCACGGTGTCGGTGTTGCAGGGCAGCGATCTTGAGCGCCGTGGTGCACGCGACCAGGAAGACTTCCTGAAGCTCACGCCAGGGGTGCAGCTCAACCGCGGCGACCCCAACGGCAGCGGCATCACCATCCGCGGCCTGAGCAGCCAGGCCTCACCGGAAAGCGGCGGAGGGCAGCAGAACCCCAGCGGCTCGTACCTGGAAGACGTGCCCCTGGCATCGCCCATCGGCAAGGGTCTGGTGGCCGACATCCTGCCCTTCGACCTCGACCGCATCGAGGTGCTGCGTGGGCCGCAGGGCGCACTGTTCGGTTCGGGCTCGCTCGGTGGCGCGGTGCGCTACCTGCTGGCCAAGCCCGAGCTGAAGGCTTTTGGTGCGGCGGTGCAGGTGGGAGCCAGCAGCGTGTCGCAAGGCAAGACCGCGGGCTCGCTCTACGGCATGGTCAACGCCCCCATCGGCGACATGGCAGCGCTGCGTTTGGTGGCCTTCGACCGCACGGCGCCCGGCTACATCGACAACAAGGGCACCAACACCAAGGATGCCAACGAGGTGCGCCAGACCGGCGGCCGGGTGCTGGCCACCGTGCGGCCCGTGCGCGAGTTGACCGCCACCTTCGTGGCCAGCACGCAGAAGACCCAGCAGGACGACTTCAGCTACGTCTTCGGCGACCCGAAGAAACTGGAGCACAACAACCCCTCGCTGGGCCGGGGCACCTCGCAGTTCGACTTCTCCAGCCTGACGGTGGACTACGACCTGGGCGCTGCGATCCTGACGTCCGTCACCGGCTACTGGAAGACCAAGACCAACTCCACAGGTGACGACACGCGGCTGTTCGCCACCTTGGGACTGGCGCTGCCGATCGTGTCGCGCATGGCCGCCGGCAGCAGCGACGCCAAGTCGCAGGAACTGCGCATCAGCAGCAAGCCCGGCGGCGCCTTCAGTTGGGTAGCCGGCCTCTTCTACCAGACCAACAAGGGCAGCGGCGCGGCCAAGCAGAGCGACCCCTCGGCCGCGTTCGGCGTCGTGGATCTGGTGGACTTGAAAACGACCTTGGAAGGCACCGAGAAGGCGGCCTTCTTTGACGGCGAGTACAGCCTGGGCGGCGGCTGGAGCGCAGGGCTAGGCGGCCGCCTCTATGAGACCAACACCGCGTTCCAGCAGACCGGCACGGTCTTCGGCGCCCCCAGCAACGGGCCCTTGCTGGCGGGCGGCGACGATGGCAACACGCCCAAGCTCAGCGTCAAGTACCGCTTTGGCGAGAACATGTGGTACGCCCTGGCTTCCAAGGGCTACCGCTACGGTGGCGTGAACGAAGGGCCGCCGCAGACGACCTTCAAGTCCGACAGCCTGTGGAACTACGAGACCGGCGTGCGCCTGTCGCCGGCAGCGGGTGTGCAACTGGACCTGACGGCCTTCCTGCTGGACTGGACTGACGCGCAGTTCACCTACTTCGAGCAGCGTGGTTCGCTGGCCTTCTCGGGCATTGGCAACGTCGGCAAGGCCCGCAGCACTGGACTGGAAGCGGCGCTGCGCTGGCGCATCAACCCGGCTTTCGACGTTGCGGCCTCTCTGGCCCACATCGACGCCAAGACGACGAAGGACGTGTTGACGCGTGCAGGCCAAGCAACCGTGAACATCGCATCCGGTGCACGGCTGCCCGGCACCGCCAAGCTGCAGACCGCCCTGCAAGGCAACTACCGCTTCTCGGGGCCGTGGGACTCCGCCGGGCGGTTCAACATCACGCACACGCATGTCGGCGAACGGGTGATCGACCTGACCGCCTTCTACAAGGCACCCGCCTACGACACGGTGGACCTGGGCGTGAGCTTCAGCAAGGCCAACTGGACACTGGCGGCCGGCGTGGTCAACGTGGCCGACGGACGGGGCATCATGAACATCCAGGGCACGCCCTCAGGCAGCCAGACCTTCCAGCAGTATTACCTGCAGCGTCCGCGTACGCTGGACGTCTCGGTGCGCTACGACTTCTGAGCATCCCAAGCCCATGAATGCGCCCGGCGTTCGCGAAGAAACGATGGTGCTGCTGCGTTACAAGGTGAACGGCAGCGCCGGTATGACCG